>NZ_AQOQ01000021.1:0-64141 GCF_002888555.1 Alcanivorax sp. MD8A
AGCACGCAAGGAGTTATCCAGAGGCTCCCTAAATGCTTAGAAGGGGCGTTCCGGTGCCAGTGAGATGGCGTCCTCTCGCGTTAGCGGTAACCACACATCCCCCTTCAAGGTTGCCGAGCGGGCCAGGAAAGCCGAATTCAGCGGGAACTGGCTGGTAAATCCGTACACAATCAGGCCGACCCGATCACCCGCTTCAAGCGGTTGACTGACCGCGGGCAACTCCATTTCGTAGATACCTTTCTCTGGCAGTGGCGTCAGCTGCTCGCTGGCGACTCTAACTCGTCGACGGTTGGCATTCTGCACACCGACACCCACGAATAAAGGCATGCTATCCGAGCTTGAGGTGCCTGCTATCCGCAGGTCGATTTTGGGGGTGCCGAGCATGACTTCATCATCCCCCTTGGCCACATACAGCGGGATGAATTTGGGGCGACCGAAACCCCCATTGGGTTTCAGATCACGCAGGTCAGCGCCTGGCCACATGGCACGAAACAGGTCAGAGCCACTGTCAAAGGGGATCATCAGCCACTCAAAGGCACCCGCCAATGGAATGGTTACCTTGGATTTGGGCAGGTTGAACTGGTTGGCTGGGGGTAGCCCGTCTTGCAGTGCCAGCCCGCGGTCTTCTGTCACATTGACACAGTACTGGGGTACCACGGGGTCTTCGCCTTTGAGCTTCTCGTCCCACCAGCTGAGGATGGTGTCAGTGGTAGAGGCTTCGTAATCGCCACAGTGCACCGTATCTTCTGTCTGATAAAGAGGTAGCCAGCCACGCCATTGCTGGATCGGCCATGGCATGACATGGCCACCTTGCAGGCCAACGATGCGTGCATCCCTGCCTTGCGCCTTCCAGCAATCCGCATTTTTTTCGGCTTCCTGAAACGCGAAGATGGTGTCGTGGAAGCCCTGGATAAAGAGAGCATCCGCATGGGGGGCCATGCCTTTGTCACAGAAGCTGGCTGGGCTGCGTTCATAGAGCAGGGCCTGCATGTCCTGGCTGACAGTGCCATCGAAAGCGCTATTCCAGGGTTTGGCAAACATTTCACCAACGTCGAAACCGCTATTGATGGCACCGGCACTGAGAAGGATGGCTCCCCAGCCAGTCCGGAATTCACCATTCGGTGCCAGGCTGTTCATGTCGTGCCAGCCGGTGAGGGGCACCAGGGCTTTGAGACGGGGTTCGGTAAAGGTGGCAAGGGTCTGCACGCCAGCCCCGTAGGACTCACCGATCATGCCGATGGCGGGGCTGTTATCTTCCAGACGGCGAATGCCGGGCAGGTGATCCAGTGACCAGTCGATGACCTGGCTCAGGTCTGCGACTTCATAATCCGGGTCCATCATATGAACGCGGCCACCCGATTGGCCCCAGCCACGCTGGTCGTAGAACACCACCCAGTAGCCGGCTTTCCATGCGGCGATGGCGGCCTCGCCAGTGAGAATGGCCTTGCCGTAAATCGACATTGGCCGCTTGGCGCGAAATCCACCAAAACCATGGGTGGCGATAATTAGTGGCGCACTTTGCCCCGCCTGCAGTTCTGGCTGGTACACTGTGGCCGCCAGTTTCTTCCCGTCTCGTGTCGGGATACGAACCTGAAAATAATCGGCTTTTTGGGCGGATTGAGTCAGCGTGGCGCTGGTTTTGGGGAGCTGTGTGGTACTACAGCCAGCCACTGCCAACATAACCAGGAGCAGGGCGAAAGGCGGGAAGAGCGGTCGCATGCTGCTACGTCCTCTGTTTATTATTCTGTTTTATTGCGGGGGTACCAATGGGAACTACGGTGGGCAAACGCCCCAAGGCAGCCACTTTAGTGTGGTTCTTCTATGCTGTCACGACCGTATTGCTCGCGGTGCTGCTCAGCTGGGCCTTGTACAGCCAAGTCAACTATGGCTACCCCTTCTGGTACAAGCAGCTGGGTATTGAGCAGCACATCAACGAGTATGCTCCCCAGAATCGCTTCAAGCGGGGCTTTGAGCAATTGCCCCCCGAACAGCATGTCAGGGCGTTTGAGCAAATACGGGATGCGGTTCATGACCATGGTCATGGGCTATCGAATATTCGTTACCCCTTGCCGTCGGGCCAACATTCCCTGTTGTTGCATCGCGCGGAGGTCATTCACCTGCAGGATGTCGCAAACCTCATTGATGCAGGGCGATGGCTTTTTGTGTTGCTGCTGGTGCTGTGGCTGCCGTTGGCATGGTGCTGTCTATCGCTGGGCATGCCCGCATGGCGGGGGCGTGTGGTGATCACTGTCATCGCTGTTATGGCTGTGCTAGCGTGGCTTGGCGTTGTGGGGCCTACCGAGGTGTTTTATCAGTTTCATATCTGGCTGTTTCCTGCTGACCACCAGTGGTTTTTCTATTGGCAGGAGTCGCTGATGAGCACGTTGATGAAAGCGCCGGCCCTGTTTGGCGGAATTGCGCTGGCCATTGCTCTGGGGGCATTGCTGCTGTTGCCGGCCTTTTATCTGGCAGGTCTTGGAATCGCAGGCCGATTGAACACCAAAAGAAACAGGAAATGACACCTGTCATGAGCATAGAAGTACTGACAGCAGACCCCGAGGGTGGGGAAAACCTGCAACGGTGGGCTGCCCTGGGTTTGCCTGTTCCTCCCAGCTGGCGGGTTATGCGAAGCGCTGTTGAGGGCGTCGCCAGTGAGGCATTGGCGAATACCCTGAAAGCGCTGCCACGCATGTTTGCTGAAGAGCGTTACTGGGTTTTACAACAGGGGCCCATGAACCCTGATTCCCGCCGTGAAAGCTTATTGAATCTGGATTCTGATGCTGCCCTCGCGGCCGCGCTGCATTCCATTTTTGCCCGTGAGCAGGCTCCCGAGCATGTTGTCATTCAGGCGTTGCCGAGACAAAAAGCGGCGGGGGTGCTTTTCACTCGTCACCCGCTACGACAGGACTTGCCTCACGTCGTGGTGGAGGGTGTTGCTGACGGCAATCCAGATCGCCAGCGAGCTATCTTTGATGAGTCGGGTCGCCTGGTTCACGCCAGTCACGATAACGCTGCCCTCCACAAGGTCATTGGCGAAGCCAGGCTGCTTGCGCTGCATGACTCACTCAAGAGTAACTTTGACCGCCCCCAGGCCGGCGAATGGGTGTTTGACGGTGACAAGGTGTGGTTGCTGCAAACACTTCCAGTGGGCTCATTGCCAGAACCCCGGGAAGCCTGGACCCGCCGGGCAGGGCATACGCTGTTCAACCAGGCTGAAACACCGTTGTGGTACACCCTGGCGGGCCGCTGGTTGAAGACGGCATTTTGGGAGCCGTTGGTGCAGCGAAATGGATGGCAGCAATTAAATAAAATTGAGCCCTATCGCCGCCAACATAGCCACATTTACACCAACTGTGCGTATTTCCGTGCGCTTCAGGACCAGCACGCGGGTGTTGTCGGTCAAGTGCCTCCGGCCTGGCAAGGGCTTGAGCGTGTGAAGCCCTCTGCAGCCCCGGGTCTGTTTTTTAAACAGATCGCAGTGGGCAGCATTCGTCGCGCTATCAGGCAATGGCAGATGCCCGAAGTGACAAGAGATACACTGTGGCGCGGGTTTATGCAGCTCGATGCCATTGGCGAGCGTCTGAGTCGTATTGATGGAGAGCTGGCCTATCTGCATGTTCCTGACAGGCTAACGGTAACCGGGGATCCGCTGCCTCTGTCATTGCTGCTAAGTGGCGAAGAGTTGGCGTTGGTGGAATCACTGGCTGCGGGCAATGATCAGCCGGTGAGACACAGCGTGCTCCGGCCGGGTGCGGATCCGGTGCATGCCCCTCTGATTGAAAAACCCGCCCAGGCCAATAGTGTCAGGCCCACAGGGCGTACTGCCGTGATCCATGCCGTGCCGGTCGGTAATGATGAGACGCTTTTCCGGTTGGCTGCCCAGGTAAGAACCCTGCGCTTTATGCTCGGTAACCGCTTTCGTGAATTGCTCAGGGCGATGGGTGCGCTGGTGGTCAAGCAGCAACAGCTTCAGCACCCGGACGATATTCACTTCCTGTATTTTGACGAACTCTGGCAACTGTGGATGGGCGAGGGGCTCCCTGCCAGTGCCAACCACCAGACCATTGCCGAGCGGAAACTGCGCTACCTGGATGACAGCCTGCAAGGCGCGCCAGACTGGAAAATGGACCAGATTGGCTATGGCTTTGGCGGTGGCTTGCAGGCCAGCCCGCTACTGAAAGGGTTGCCACTGGTTGCAGGCCAGGTGCAGGGCCCGATTCGACGCCTGTGCAGTGCCTGGAGCCTTAACCGAATTCAACCCGGTGATATTCTGGTGATGGATCAGGTGGACCCGTCCTGGACCCCATGGCTGTTGCAGGCAGGAGGCATTGTGTTGGCCGGGCAGGACTCCGGTAATGCCGCCGCCAGCCTGGCACGCCAGTATGGTATTCCGGCAATTTGGGCCGCCAGTGATGTGATGCATAGCGTGCGTGACGAGATGGCAGGTATGCTGAATGCTGATGACGGCCAGCTGGACGTGGCTGAGGTCATCAGCGAAAGTGATTAGCCGTGTGTAATCCAGTTTGCAGGGAGAGGCGAATATGGATGAGCAGGAACCCAGGATTCGGCCAAATGGCCTGCCGGAGGATACCCGTCCTTTCGTGGCGCCTTGCCGACACATCGAGCCACTGGCGCCGGTTCGCTGGCTGAAAAAAGGGTGGCGGGATTTTCGCGCTGCGCCGGTGCCGAGCCTGGTGTATGGGCTGGTGATGGTTGCAATGAGTTATGCTATCACTGCCGCGACCTGGTGGTTCGGCAACATGGGGTTGTACCTGGCGCTGATCTCGGGTTTCGTGTTCCTCGGGCCGATTCTGGCGCTAAATCTGTACGGCATCAGTATCCAGCGACAACAGAATCAAGCGCCCACGCTGGGCAAAAGCTTTCGGCAAGTGCGTTCCTGCATAGGCGATATGCTGACCTTTACGGTGATCATGATCGTCGTCTTTCTTGTTTGGGCCCGTGCGGCCAACCTGATCTATATCTTTTACCCGGTGAACGAATGGCACCTGGAAAACGTGCTGTTGTTCTTTGGTGTCGGCTCCAGCGTTGGTGCCATGTTCTGCGCCATCGTTTTTACCGCCAGTGCCTTCTCGCTCCCCATGATCATGGATCGCGAAACGGACATGGTGACCGGTGTCATCACCAGTGCCAATGCGGTACTGCGTAACAAGCTCCCGCTATTCATCTGGGCCTGCCTCATCGGTCTGTGCCTGCTGGTCGGCCTGTTAACCGCCTATATCGGGCTGGCGGTATTGCTGCCGGTGCTGGGCTACGCCACCTGGCACGGGTATCGGGAGTCGATTGATGCGACGGATTGGGATGCGCGGTTTGAGCTACCGCCGGAGAGCAGTGAATAGTGAATAGTTAACAGTGCGCGTTCAGCGCATGGGGAATTTGAAAGCAAGGAGGCCGCGCCCATCGTCTGGACGCGGCCTCTTTCGTTGGCGTAACACAGTACGCTCCCGCGCGCTGTTCACTATTCACTGTTAACTGTTCACTGCTCTTCAATGTAGCCCAACAGATGCGGCACCATCCGCTCGATCTCCTTGCGGGACATGCCTTTGCGGGCGGCATAATCGTCCATCTGATCTTTGGCCAGCTTGCCGGTGCCGAAGTACTTGGCATCAGGGTGAGAGAAGTACCAGCCGGAAACGGCGGCGGCGGGCAACATGGCGTAGCTCTCGGTCAGGGTCATGCCCGCATTGCTTTCCGGGTCCAGCAATTCCCACAGCAGGGCCTTTTCCGTGTGGTCAGGGCAGGCGGGGTAGCCCGGGGCAGGGCGAATGCCGCGGTACTTTTCACTGATCATGTCCTGATTGCTCAGTGCTTCATCGTTGGCGTAGCCCCAGTATTCCTTGCGGACCTTCTCGTGCATACGCTCGGCGAAGGCTTCGGCCAGCCGGTCCGCCAAGGCCTTGAGCATGATGGCAGAGTAGTCGTCGTGGTCGGCTTCAAAACGGGCCACGTGCTCATCGATACCGATGCCGGCAGTGACGGCAAAGCCGCCCAGCCAGTCAGTCAGGCCGGTTTCCTTGGGGGCGATAAAGTCGCTGAGGCAGTAATCCGGCTTGTCATTCTTGCTTCTGTCCAGCTGTTGACGCAGGTGATGGAGGGTCATGAAGGCCTCCTTGTCACCGGGCTTGTGGTACAGCTCGATGTCATCCATGTCGGAGTTGGCTGGCCAAAAACCGATTACAGCACGGGCACTTAGCCACTTTTCTTTAACGATTTTCTCAAGCATTGCCTGGGCATCTCGGTACAGGCGGGTGGCTTCCTTACCTACTACCTCGTCTTCCAGAATGTTGGGGAACTTACCGGCGAGCTCCCAGGAGCGGAAGAAAGGGGTCCAGTCGATACGTTGTACCAGGTCTTCCAGCGGGTAATCCTCGAAGACCTTGAGACCTTTGACGGCAGGCTCGGGTGGCGTATAGCCGCTCCAGTCCGGCTGGAAGCGGTGCTCACGGGCTTGCTCGATGGAAATCAGCGAGCGGTCGACCTGCTGCTGTTTGCGTCTTTCACGCAGCCCTTCATAGGTGTCCTTGAGCTCACTGACATACTCGGTTTTGGCTTCCTTGGAGAGCAGCTTGGAGGCCACGCCCACGGCACGGGAGGCGTCGGCCACATGCACCACCGCATGCTGGTAGGCCGGGTCAATCTTTACGGCGGTATGGATGCGACTGGTGGTGGCGCCACCGATCATCAGCGGCAGGTCCATGTCCAGACGCTGCATTTCGCTGGCCACATGGACCATTTCATCCAGAGACGGGGTGATCAGGCCGGACAGGCCAATGATGTCCACCTTTTCTTTCTTCGCGGTGTCGAGAATCTGTTCACAGGGCACCATGACGCCCAGATCGATGACCTCGTAGCCATTACACTGCAGGACCACGCCGACGATGTTCTTGCCGATGTCGTGGACGTCGCCTTTTACCGTGGCCATGAGGATCTTGCCGTTGGATTCATCCTGGGTACCGAGCTCTTCTTTTTCTTTTTCCATGAAGGGCATCAGGTAGGCCACGGCTTTCTTCATTACACGGGCCGATTTCACCACCTGAGGCAGGAACATCTTGCCCTCGCCGAACAGGTCGCCCACCACGTTCATGCCGTCCATGAGCGGGCCTTCGATCACGTGCAGGGGGCGCGCAGCGTTCTGGCGGGCGAGCTCGGTGTCTTCTTCCACGTAATCGGCAATACCCTTGACGAGGGCATGCTCGAGGCGCTTTTCCACGGTCCATTCGCGCCAGGCCAGGTCTTCCTTCTTGGTCTTTTCCGCACCGGATCCCCGGTACTTCTCGGCCAGGTCCAGCAGCACCTCGGTGCTGTCTTCATGCCGGTTGAGCACTACGTCTTCCACGGCGTTGCGCAGCTCTTCCGGAATGTCCGAGTACACCGCCAGCATGGTGGGGTTGACGATCCCCATATCCATACCGTTCTTGATGGCGTAGTAGAGGAACACGGCATGAATGGCTTCACGGACGGTGTCATTACCGCGGAATGAGAAGCTCACATTGGAGACACCACCGGAGATCATGGCGTGGGGCAGGGTGCGTTTGATGTCGCCCACCGCCTCGATGAAATCCACGGCGTAGTTGTTATGTTCCTCAATACCCGTCGCAATGGCGAAGATATTCGGGTCAAAAATGATGTCTTCCGGCGGGAAGCCTACTTCTTCTGTCAGCAGCTTGTAGGCACGGGTACAGATTTCAAGCTTGCGTTCACGGGTTTCCGCCTGGCCCACTTCATCGAAGGCCATCACGATCACAGCAGCGCCGTAGCGGCGCAGCAGGCGAGCCTGATGGAGGAAGCTTTCTTCCCCTTCCTTCATGGAGATGGAGTTCACCACCCCTTTGCCCTGAATGCACTTGAGCCCGGCCTCGATCACTTCCCACTTGGACGAATCGATCATGATCGGGACTTTGGCGATTTCCGGTTCGGAGGCGACCAGGTTGAGGAATCGCACCATGCAGTCGGTGGATTCCAGCATGCCCTCATCCATGTTGATATCGATGATCTGGGCACCGTTTTCTACCTGGTCCCGCGCCACATCCAGGGCGGCATCGTAGTCGCCTTCCTTGATCAGGCGCAGGAAACGCTTGGACCCCGTCACGTTGGTGCGCTCACCCACATTCACAAACAGTGAATCCTTGGTGATGGTGCAGGGTTCCAGGCCAGACAGGCGGCAGGCCACTTCGATGTCGGGCAGGGGGCGGGGAGCCAGTCCCTCGACCGCACCCGCCATGGCGGCGATATGCTCAGGCGTGGTGCCACAGCAGCCACCAATAATGTTCAGGAAGCCTTTCTCGGCCCACCCCTTGATCTCGCGGGCCATGGTGGGCGGATCCAGGTCGTATTCGCCCATTTCGTTGGGCAGGCCGGCATTGGGGTGCGCGGAGACGAAGGTTTCGGAAATCCGCGATAACTCTTCGATGTAGGGGCGCAACTCCATGGGGCCAAGGGCACAGTTCAGGCCAAAGCTGATCGGCTGGGCATGGCGCAGGGAGTTATAGAACGCTTCGGTGGTCTGACCGGTGAGAGTCCGACCGGAAGCATCAGTGATGGTGCCGGAGATCATCACCGGCAGGGACAGTTTGTTCTCGTAGCAGTACTGATCCACCGCAAAAACCGCGGCCTTGGCGTTCAGGGTGTCAAAGATGGTTTCGATCAGCACCAGATCAATGCCGCCTTCCACCAAGCCATCCAGAGCTTCCAGATAGGCCTCTACCAGTGCGTCGAAGGTCACGTTACGGAAACCCGGGTCGTTCACGTCCGGGCTAATGCTGGCTGTGCGGTTGGTTGGGCCAAGAACACCGGCCACGTAGCGGGGTTTGTCGGGTGTAGAGGCTTCGTCAGCGGCTTCCCGGGCCACGCTGGCTGCGGCCACATTGATCTCCCGGGCCAGATCCTGCATGTCGTAGTCGGCCATGGCAATGGAGGTGGCGTTGAAGGAGTTGGTCTCGATGATGTCGGCGCCAGCGTCCAGATAGCCTTTATGCAGTGCCTTGATGCGCTCCCGCTGGGTGATGCACAACAGGTCATTGTTGCCTTTCAGGTCGCTGGGCCAATCAGCGTACTGAGTGCCCCGGTAATCCTCCTCGGAAAACTTGCAGCGCTGGATCATGGTGCCCATGCCGCCATCCAGGATCAGGATGCGTTGTTGCAGCTGGGCAGTGAGCTGGGCGCGCAGGTTTGAGGTCATGAAAGGCTCCGTGAGACCGGGAAAAAAGGGCCGTTATTATAGCGGATTGAAGGCACTCGACCCAATTATGTTACCCATGCGGGCGGAATTGGCTGTGAGGGGTGGCGAAATGTGCTTGAGCCTTTCATCATAGGCCGGTGAAATTGAGTGCCCGTGCTACGGGTGACTGGGTGAAACTTTGTAAAATCGCCGCTGTGTTGCGGAACCTGAGGCTTGCTCGTCAAGGTTATAAGGCATAATCCGCGCTCACTGGATGAGGAGAATGATCAATGGAGCAATATCTTTCGCAACTGCAAACCTTTGCCAATGAAAACCTGATGCCGTATGCGTGGAATATCGTCGCTGCGCTGGTCATTTTCATTGTCGGTAAATGGATTGTTGGCCGTTTGGCCGGCTGGGTAAACCGGATGATGGACAAGCGGGTCGACGCCACTGTCGCCAAGTTCATTGGCAACATCGTCCACATCATCTTGTTTGTCTTCGTGGTCATCGCCTCCCTGGATCAACTGGGTGTCGAAACTACCTCGTTGGTGGCCATCGTTGGTGCCGCCGGTCTGGCTGTAGGCCTGGCGTTGAAAGATTCTCTGGGGAATTTTGCTGCCGGCGTCATGCTGATTTTGTTCAAGCCGTTCCGCGTTGGCCATTATGTAGAGGCTGGCGGCACTGCCGGTACCGTCAAGGAAATCAAGATCTTTGCCACCATCATGATGTCTCCGGATAACAAGGTCATCACTGTACCCAATGGTTCGATCATGTCCGGCAACATCACCAACTACTCAGAAATGCCTACCCGTCGAGTGGATATGGTGTTCGGAGTGGCCTACGATGCAGACCTTTCACTGGTCAAAAAGACTCTCGAAGAGATTCTGGCTGCCGACGATCGCGTTCTGAAAGACCCGGCACCGGTGATTGCTGTTGGTGAATTGGCAGACAGCTCAGTGAATTTCCTCTGCCGTCCGTGGGTTAAAAGCGCGGACTTCTGGGGTGTGAAGTGGGATACGACAGAAACCGTCAAGCGTCGCTTTGACGAGGCAGGTATTGGCATCCCGTTCCCGCAAATGGATGTCCACCTGGACAAGAGTGAGTAAAGGAGATTTCAATGCGCAGTAAGTATTTGGCTGCCATGCTGATTGCCACCGGGCTTCCGGTGGCAAGCCTTGCTGCTGAAGAGGCAGCAGAAGACGGTGCAACCAAGTGGAGCGGTGATATTGGTATTGGTTTGTTGTTCAAGCGGGGGAATACCAACTCCGATTCGACGAACGCGAATGCCAATATGTCCCGCGACAGCGCCAAGTGGCGTCATACGTTCAAGGCCGACGCCAACAACGAACAGGAAGAAGATCCGGATACGGAAGAATACACCCGCACGGATGAAAACTACTTTGCATCCTATAAGCTTGACCGCAAGTTGGGTGAAGAATCCAGGAACTACCTGTTCAACGTTCTCACGTACAAGAAAGACAATTTTTCGGGCTACCACTACGAAGCAAGCTACGCGATTGGTCTTGGTCGCCGCTGGATTGATAGCGACCGCCAGACGCTGGATGCTGAATTCGGTCCGGGTTACCGGGTCAAGTGCCTGGACCCTCAGGACACCTATTTCAGCTGTGCGGACTCGGAAGAGGATGCTATTGCCCGTATTGGTATCAAGTATGATCTGAAGGTAAGCGACAATACCGTTTTCCGTGAAGACTTCTCCACCGAAGTGGGTGAGGATGGTGCGGACACCCGTGCAGAAACCTCGCTGACCACCGCGATTAACTCCAAGTTTTCTCTGCGGTTGCGCCACTTGCTCGAGCACGATTCCGATGCGCCTGACGGCACCAAGGAAACCGACCACACCTTCTCTGTTGGCGTGGTTTACACCCTGAAGTGATCCTTCAGGCATGAAAAAAGCCCTGACTTGCGGCAGTGAGTCAGGGCTTTTTTTATGGTACATCATCAAGACTCACATCTCGCAGCCGCAGCCGCCACAGGAGTCGCTATTTGAATGTCTGTAAGCGCTGGAGGAGAGATGGTAATCGCTATTTCCGGTAAAGATCATCCCCTCATGGCGTTGACTGTAATGCGCTCACGCTTTGGTTCGTGCGTGTTAGCCCGCAATCAGCTGTTCACGATGCAGCGGTTTCAGGCACGGGAGATGCCAAAGAGATTGAGAAACTGGCGTTATACTTGTGAAAGAGCAGGGGGCTTCAGTCCGCCATAGCAAGACCTGTGACCCGGACATTTAAGGCAGACACAAAAAAAGGGAGCCCTCAGGCTCCCTTTTTCGTCAGACTGACAATCAGCCTTCTTTCAGGGCGGTGGTGATATCCAGCACCGCACCCTTACCGTCGCCGAACAACATCAGCGTGTTGTCCTTGGCAAACAGCGGGTTGGGCAGGCCGGCAAAACCGGCGCTCAGGGAGCGCTTCACCACAACCACGGTCTTGGCCTTGTCCACGTTCAGGATAGGCATGCCGTAGATCGGGCTACCCTTGTCTTCACGGGCCAGCGGGTTGGTCACGTCGTTGGCACCCAGCACGATGGCGACATCGGTCTGTTCGAAGGTCGGGTTAATGGCATCCATGTCCTTGAGCTTGTCATAGGACACTTCCGCTTCGGCCAGCAGTACGTTCATGTGACCCGGCATACGACCCGCTACCGGGTGGATAGCGTATTCCACTTCGCAACCCATGGCTTCCAGGGTGTCTGCCATATCACGCACGGCGTGCTGCGCCTGAGCCATAGCCAGACCGAAGCCCGGTACGATAACGACGCGCTGGGCTGTCTCAAGCAGCATGGCAACTTCTTCAGAAGAGGTAGACTTCACCTTGCCAGCATAGACTTCGTCTTCATCCATGGCTTCGCCAGCTTCCGCCATGACACCGAACAGAACATTGGTGAGGGAGCGGTTCATGGCTTTACACATGATGCTGGTCAGAATCAGGCCAGAGGCGCCAACCAGGGAACCGGTAATGATCAGGGCGCTGTTGCCCATTACGAAACCGGCCGCAGAGGCAGCAACACCAGAGTAGGAGTTCAGCAGCGCGATAACCACGGGCATGTCAGCACCACCGATCGGCAGCACCAGGAACAGACCAAGCACCGCAGCGGCAGCCACAAGACCCCAGAAGACCGCCTCGTTGCCCGGGTTGACGACCAGGTAGCCTACGGCCACAACAGAGCCGATAAACAGCAGGCCATTGACCAGTTTCATGCCCGGGAAGCCCATGGGCTTGCCATCGATCAGTTCCTGAAGCTTGGCAAATGCCACCAGAGAACCGGTCAGTGTCACGGCACCGATCAGTACAGCGGCACCCGTGGCGATGATAGAGACCGTGCTATCCGCAGAGCCACGGAAGAACTCCGCAGACGCGACCGCGAAAGACGCGCCGCCACCAAAGCCGTTCAGCAGGGCGATCATTTGCGGCATGGACGTCATCTGTACCTTCTTGGCCATAACGGCACCAATCAGGCCACCAACAACGACACCGGCAATGATGATTTCATAAGTAACAATGTGCTCATTGAGCAGGGTAACCACGGCAGCAACACCCATGCCGGCCGCAGCCAGCAGGTTGCCACGCACGGCAGTTTTCGGCTTGGTCAGCCCCTTGATACCCACCACAAACAGGCAGGCGGCGATCAAGTAGGCGATATCAATCCAGTTCTGGGAAACGTGCATGAATTACTTCCTCTTGAACATCGCCAGCATTCGATTGGTGACCATAAAGCCGCCAATCACGTTGATGGTAGCCAGTACCACCGCAGCAAACCCCAGTACATTGATGAGCATGCCAGCATCAGAACCAGCAGCGATCAATGCACCCACCACGGTGATGCCGGAAATGGCGTTGGAGCCAGACATCAGAGGAGTGTGCAGGGTAGGCGGAACCTTGGTGATCAGTTCCACACCGAGGAAGATCGCCAGCACGAACAGAGTCAGTTGAGCTACGAAATCCATTATTTTTCCTCCTTGCTGTCTGCGGCGGCTTCTTCAGCCGGGGCTTCCGGCTTGGCCAGCGCAGGCAGGCCGAGCAGGTCACGCAGACGGGCCTGGGGCACGTCGCCATCGTGACTGATCACGGTTTCGACAACGATCTCGTCTTCGAAGTCCAGCTGCAGGTCGCCATTGTCGTCGAGCAGCAGGTTGAGGAGGTTTTCCATGTTCTTGCCAAACATCTGGCTGGCATGGAAAGCCACAGAGGAGGGCACATTTTCAGGGCCGACAATGGTCACACCGTGTTTAACCACGGTCTTGCCAGACTCGGTCACTTCACAGTTACCACCACGCTCGGCAGCCAGATCGACGATGATGGCGCCAGGCTTCATGGCCTTCACCATGTCCTCGGTCACCAGGATCGGGCTCTTGGCGCCAGGTACCGCGGCAGTGGTGATCACCACGTCCATTTCCTTGACGACTTCAGTCATCAGCTCACGCTGACGCTTGAGGAAGTCTTCACCCTGGGCTTTGGCGTAGCCGCCGGTGCCTTCTGCTTCGCCGGTATCGAGATCCAGCTCAACCGGCTTGGCGCCAACGGAGAGAATCTGCTCACGGGCAGCGGGGCGAACGTCGTAGGCTTCCACAATGGCGCCAAGACGCTTTGCCGTCGCACAGGCTTGCAGGCCTGCAACCCCGGCACCCATGACAAACACGCGGGAGGCGTTCAGGGTGCCAGCTGCGGTCATGTTCATGGGGAACATGCGCTGGGATTCGGTGGCAGCCAGCAGTACACACTTGTAACCGGCAACCATGGCCATGGAGGAGAGTACGTCCATGGCCTGGGCGCGGGTAATCCGCGGTACCAGCTCCAGCGCCAGGCCAGAGATTTTCTTCTCGGCCAAAGACTGCGCGAATTTCGGGTTGGCCAGCGGATCGGTCATCCCGATCAGGGTCTGGCCTTCCTTCAGCTTGTTCAGATCTTCAGTGCCGTTTTCGGTATTGCTACCAGGGGTCTGCACCTGCAGAACGACCTGTGAAGCACTGAACACCTCGTCGCGATCAACCAGTTTGGCTCCGGCAGCTTCAAAAGCACTGTCCGGATAACCGGCCAGGTCGCCGGCACCGCGCTCGATGATGATCTCGACACCTTGTTTCTTCAGCAAAGCGCTGACATTGGCAGGCGTAATGGCTACGCGCTGCTCGCCAGGGCAGATTTCTTTGGGAACACCGATAATCACCTGCGTTACCCCCGTCTGTGGTTCGCAAATAATCGGCAAATCAGAGTGGAAAGGTGGCAACCCAATCCCCTGAAAGCCGCGTAAAATGAGGGCTGGTGGGTTCGGACACAGGGTGTCCGCGCCAGGCACAGGCCCTCAGCAGGGTGCTAACCTTATTGCGCGTCTACCAGCTTGGCAAATGACAAATGGTTATCGCACCAATAAGTGACTGATAGGCTTGGATACTACCGGCCAGAGCCTGACGCAATGGCCGGGGCTGTTCAATCCGCTGGAGTGATGGTTTTTTGATCAACCTGGTGCAGATCGTCTTCTTCCTGCATATGAATAAATGGCTCCAGGATGGTATTACCCCTGACTTCCGCATCAATGACATGCAAGAAGGTGTAGGCGCCCAATAATTTCCTGAACAGGAAGATAAATTCCTTGGGGGGCACATCAAAGTGGACGGAGAGGGCGTTGCGACCCGCCTTGTTCATGATGCGCGCTGGGAGGTTGCTCTCGCCCCAGCGATATTCCAGCTTGTCGTTAAGCAAATCCGCAGGGGGTGGGAATTTCTCCGGGTCCTGCAAGACTTCGATCGCCTCAAAGCACATGGCGGCAAAATCGTCGAGAATCCGGCGAGGCGTGCCGCGAGCCAGAAAATCCAGTGCACTCAGGGCACGAATCAGGCGTTCTGTATCGTGATAAAAGGAGGCACGAATCATCTCGCGGCCCGGGCCCAGGACATCGTTGTCGAAATCACGAATGGCCCCAAAATCCAGTAGCACAATCTGGTCTTTTTCCGGGGCATCACCGATCCGCAGCAGGTAATTACCGAAATTCGGGTCGGTCTGCATCTTGTTCCATTCGAACACCTCACGGCAGCACAGCTCCATGATGGCTCGCCCGATAAAGTTCCGCCGGGTCTGGGAAAGCTCAAGCACCGCTGGGTCGTTCACGCCGATACCGTGCTCGAAGGTCATGCACATAATGTTGTGGCTGGAGTATTCCGGGACGATCTCGGGCACCACAAAACGGGGGTCATCAGCCAGGGTCTGGCGGAAATGGCGGGTGGTGTGGGCCTCGAGATCGTAGTCGACCTCACGGCGCAGCATTTCCTTTACTTCATCGAGCCACATGTTGAACTGTTCCGTGATCGGAACGAGTCGGCTCATTTTCAACAGTCGTACCAGCGCACGCATGTCGGAATCGATGGCATCGGCGACGCCGGGGTACTGGATCTTGAGCACCAGCTCCTTGCCATCAGACTTACGGATGGCCTTGTGAACCTGGGCAAGGGAGGCGGCACCCAGTGGGGTGGAGTCTACGTCCAGCTCTGCCAGCTTGACCTCACCCAGCTGGCGCTGAAGGTGCTTTTCGATGGCAGGCCATTCCAGTGCCGTGGTCTGGTTCTCAAGGGTATGCAGGGCGGCGGTGACTTCTTCGGGCAGGAAATGCTCCCCGAAAAGGGCCATCATCTGGCCGATCTTGACCACCGATCCCTTGAGTTTCCCTAATTCTTCTACCAGCTCCTGGGCACGGGCAGACAGAATTTCCTTGCGACGTTCTTCACGTTTGTCCTTGCTGGTAAAAAAGGTGCCGGCACTGGCGGTGGCGTACTTGGCACCTGCCATGAACCCAGCCTTTGCCATGGAAAAGCGACGCTCTACAGAGCCTGTTTTTACCCGTTTTACTGTTTTTCGTGTCATCGGCGCGGAAACTCCATTTGCCATCCTGCATGCCGGTGGCATTCTAGCGGGTAATCCGACACGGGTCATTGTCCAAACTGTTGATCCGGAAAAGGAAAACGTTCCATTGAGTAACGGCCGGGCGGGTAGGGCGCGTTGACAGTGGATACCGGTTCGCAACATTGAGTGTAAGGAAAGCAGGATTATGGCAAGAACCTGGGTTTTGCTGAGGGGACTGGTCCGCGAGCAAAAGCATTGGGAGGAGTTTCCGGCCCAATTTCAGGCTGCGGTACCCAATGATCGGGTGATTTGTCTGGATTTGCCTGGCAACGGCGTGTTCTATCGCGAGGACAGCCCGACAAGAATTGCGTCCATGGTCGCCCACGCGCGCGAGCAGCTTAGCCGCCAGGGCGAAAGCGGCCCTTACTATCTGGTTGCCCTGTCACTGGGTGCGATGACCGCCGTCCAGTGGCTCAGTCAGGCGCCCCACGAAGTGGCGTTTGCAGCCTTGATCAATACCTCTTCCAGCCGGTTTAGCCCGTTTTGGCGCCGACTGCGTCCAGGGAATTACGCCAGACTGATCCGTGAAGGCATTGTCAGTCGTGACCGGGTGCGAAAGGAAAAGGCCATTCTCGAAATTACCTCAAACCTGCGTGACACCGCATGGCTACACAAGCTGGCAGAGCGTTGGGCTGACTATGCGCGGTTGCAGCCAGTCTCGGTGCGTAACAGCTTGCGTCAGCTACTCGCCGCCATGCGCTTTCAGGCGCCTGCCGCGCTGCCAGACAATGTCCCTGTGATCATGGTAAGCGGGGAAGGGGACCGACTGGTGCACCCGAGCTGCTCACGGCGGATGGCGGCGGCCTGGCAGTTACCTCTTCGGATTCATCCGGAAGCCGGGCATGACCTGCCTCTGGATGCACCGCAGTGGTTAATCAATACGCTCCTCGAAGGGGTAACAGAAACGCGCAATTAGTGTATTGACCGTCCGGGCTAGTCATTTTACCTTAGAGTCAGAACTCGCGAGTTCTCAAAACAATAAAGACGAGAGGTAAACATGGCTACGCCTCAGGAGTTGGCCCGCTTTCAGCGCGGTCCGCAGAACCCCCAGGAACGCGTGTGGTGGGATCGGTATTCCCACAAAAATCTGGATCGCTGGCGTCAGATACAGGATCCTCTGGCGGACCGTTGTGCCGCCCAGATCAAGTTTACCCGGCCCTCCGGCCTGTTGGAGGAAGTCGAGCGCCGTGCCGCCAGCGAAGGCGGTGATTTTCAGGCGTTTCTAGACCACTGCCACGCGGTGCCCCACTGGGTGGACTTCGAAGAGATGGAGCTCGGTCGGCGGATGTACCGCCGCAACGGCGCGCTCCAGGGGCTGGTGTTGATGTGTTCAAGCCTGGTAGAGGGCTATGCGCATAACAAACCCTCTCAAGTCCTGGTTGCCACCGGACGACTGCAGAAAGACGTATCGCGTCGCATCTATGAGACCGGGCAGATGTTGCACAATATTGTCGGGGATGATGGGTTACGCCCTGGCGGCCTGGGGCACCGGACCCTGATGGAAGTGCGTCTGCTGCACGCGGCGGTTCGACAGTTTCTCCGCAATAACCCGCGTTGGGATGTGGAAAAGTACGACATGCCCATCAACCAGGAAGACATGGCCGGCACGATCCTTGAGTTCGATTTCATGGTGGTTCGGGGGCTGAAGCGACTGGGTGTCAATATCAGCCGTCGTGAGCATGAATCCATGCATTACTTCTGGCGTTATGCCGGTTATTTGCTTGGCGTCGACGAATCCTTGCTCACCACCACACTGGAAGAGCAAGAGATCATGGCACTGCAGCTAACCTCCCACCTTTACGATCCGACACCGGATAGTGAATCACTGGCCAAGGCCTTGCTGAAAGACATGTCCAACAAGGCGCCGTTCAATCTGTCCTACGACGTCTTGCTGGCATTCAGTCGTTACCTGATTGGAGACAAGGTCGCCGATGACCTGAACATTTACAGCTCGGTTTCCGCAGGCACAGCGGTACGTGTGGTGAAAACGGCGATTCGGGCAGCCAGTTTTGGTATGCGCATGCTACCTGACCCGGCGAAACGGGCGGTGGAAGGCTTAAATCACACCCTGGGCCGCCGTACTTTGCAGGCAGGATTGGGTGGCAATCCCGCGCGCTGGGGCTTTAAGGCGCTTGCTTGAGTTGATGGGTTGAAACAGCAATAAAAAAAGCGGCTATAAGCCGCTTTTTTTATTGCTGCAGGTGGTCGGCAGGCGCCTGAGTCACCCTTTTCGGGCGACCTGTTTGTCACGAATCAAGTCCATCAAGTCGACCAGAATCTCACCGGTTTCACGGACGTAGGGGTCATCATCGATGGCTTCATCGTGGCTTTCCGGGTCCAGTGCTCGCTGTTCTTCCAGGTCACGCAGGGCCTTGATGCTATCCAGAGGATCTTCGCCACGGGAATCCCTGCGACGGTTTTCGATGGCCAGTCGCTCAGCGTCAAAGGCTTGTTGCTGGCTGGTCCGCTGCTCCATGTTCAGTGACAGGGTCTCGCGGTTGCGGTTCTTGTCCAGCAATGCCCGCAGGGACAACACATAAATGAACTCGGGATCCTGTTCGGTACGCTCGACATGACGCTCACGCAACATCGGCAGGTAAGGCACCATGTCGCTAACACGCTGGTATTTGGCCGAGCTGATTTCATCCCAGGGCAGGGCATTTGGCAGGGAGCTCTCGCCAACATCTTTCTTGTCGACCAGCGATGGCATATCCACATCCGGCACGATGCCCAGATTCTGGTTGCTGGAACCGGAAACCCGGTAGAACTTGGCATTGGTCATCTTGAGCTTGCCGTGATTCAGGTCCAGCAGGGTTTGTACGGTGCCCTTGCCGTAGGTCTGATCACCGACAATCAGGGCGCGGCCGTAATCCTGCATGGCACCAGCAAAAATTTCTGATGCCGACGCACTATAGCGATTCACCATGACGGCCATGGGGCCGGCGTACAAGACCCCCGGGAATTTGTCGGCTTCGACGCTGACGCGACCACTGGATTCACGCACCTGCACGGTTGGTCCGCGGTTGATGAACAGGCTCACCAGCTTGTTGACTTCCAGCAGCGAGCCACCACCGTTGTTGCGCAGGTCGATCACCAAGCCATCGATGTTTTCCTTGCGTAGCTCGACCAGCAGTTTGGCGACGTCGCTGGTGGTACTGGTGTAATCCGGGTCGCCACGGTGGAAGGCCGCAAAATCCAGGTAGAACGCGGGAATTTCGATCACACCGAGTTTGTGCGTTTCGCCATCACGCTCGATGGTGATGATGTCCTTCTTGGCTGCTTGCTCTTCCAGCACCACTTTGTTGCGGACAATGCTGATGACGCGGGTATCGTGCTCGCTGGCACTGCCAGCCGGGATAATTTCCAGATTGACCTTGGTGCCCTTGGGGCCACGAATCTGGTCGACCACTTCATCCAGACGCAGACCAATCACGGGGGCGGGCTCTTCGTCTTCCTGGCCCACCCCCACAATGCGGTCGGCAGGCTTCAGCTGGCCACTCTTGGCGGCAGGGCCGGCCGGCACCAGACGGACCACTTTGGTATAGCCATCTTCGTATTGCAGCACGGCACCAATGCCCTCGAGGGAGCGGCTCATGCTGATATCGAAGTTCTCTGAGTTATGCGGGGTGAAATAGGTGGTGTGTGGATCAAAGGTCTGTGTCAGCGCATTCATGTAGACCTGAAAGACATCTTCCGGCGTGTTCTGGCGAATGCGTTTGAGCTGGCTTTCATAACGACGGGTAAGGCGAGTCTTGATGTCCTCGTCTTCTGCTTCGTTAAGACGCATGGAAAGCACGGCATTCTTGAACTGTCGCAGCCAGATATCATCCAGCGCGGCCATGTCCTTGGCCCAGGCGGCATCTTCACGGCTTACCTGAACCACGTCTTCGCCTTCAAAGTCGAGATTGTCCAGATCCTTGTCGACCATGGCCAGCATGCCTTCGAGACGAGATTCAAGGCGGCTTTGAAAACGATTAAAGATGGTATAGCCGGCTTCCAGCCCTCCTGTACGTAGCTGGTCGTCCAGGCTGTCACGGTATTTTTCGAACTCGTCGATATCAGACTGCACGAAGTACAAACGATTGGGGTCGAGATCCTTCAGATATTGATCAAGGACCTTGCTGGACAGGGCATCATTGAAGTCCAGGCGCCGGTAGTGGTACTTGAGCTTGTCAGCGATTTCTTCGGCAGCATCAATCTGCTCATCGGTGGGCTTCAGCTTGCCCTCGACCGGCGCGGGATCGTTGCGCAGGGCGCCTACCGATTGAAGCGCACCACCCAGTAGCAGGACAGCCAGTGCGACGGGAAACAGCTTGCGGAATTGAACCATGCGTTTTCTCAACGGTTAATCCGTGGTTTGATGACTTTTCCGCAACCGGGCGTTGCTGTATTGCGGAGCCGGATCTTGACGATACCAGACTTTGGTGTACAAAAAGTCGCCAGCACACTAATTTTCATACATTTATACACAGACCCTAGCGCACGGGGGAAGGTTTGCACAGACTCTTTAGCCTGTTTTTCCTAACGGGTATCGCCGGGGCGGTAATTCAGCTCATTTCCGGAGATATGGAGGCGCCAGGGCGTCTTGTCAATGCTCTCTGGCAGGCAGCGGATCTGGCCGTGGAGGTGTCGCTCGGCCTGATCGGGGTGCTGGCCCTGTGGAGTGGCCTGTTTCGTCTGGCGGAGGCGAGCCGGCTTGCCGATCAACTTTCCAGCCGGATCAGTCCGGTATTTCGCCGTCTTATGCCAGAGATTGAGCGCAACCCTGCCGCGACCGCACCAGTCTCCATGAATCTCGCCGCCAACATGCTGGGGCTGGATAACGCCGCGACCCCTCTTGGCCTGAAGGCCATGGAGCAACTCCAAAAGACCAATCGTCAGCCCGCCGTAGCCAGTGACAGCATGATCATGTTCCTGGTGCTGAACACCTCTTCGGTCACGCTGGTACCGGTGACGGTGCTGCTGTTCAGGGCGCAACAGGGAGCCGCGGATCCTGCTGCGGTGTACCTTCCCTTGCTGATGGCGACCACCATTTCCACCTTTGCCGGTGTCTGGCTGACCGCAAGACTTCAGCGCATTCCGCTGAGAGATCCGGTATTACTCAGGGTTGCAGGCGTCTGGATCGGCCTGTTGGCCTTGCTTGGGGTGGTGGTCTGGCAGTCCCCGCCGGAACTGGCCAATACATTATCAAGCCTGCTGGGTAACGGCATATTACTGTTGGTGCTGCTGGGCTTTTTTGTCGCCGCCTGGCGTACCCGTGTGGATAGCTACGATGTGTTTGTGGAAGGGGCGAAAGATGGCTTCACCACGGCGGTCCGACTGATTCCCTACCTGGTGGCCATGTTGGCCGCCATTGCCATGCTGCGTGCCGGTGGTGTGCTTGAACTGCTGTTCAATGGCATCCGTTTCGGGGTGGGCGCACTCGGACTGGATACCCGCTTTGTGGATGCCTTGCCCGTGGCCTTGTTGAAGCCGTTGAGTGGCTCCGGTGCCAGAGCGGCCATGATTGATGTCATGCAAACCCACGGCGTTGATTCTCTGGCGGGCAGAATGGCGGCGGTGATGCAGGGCTCCACCGAAACCACGTTTTATGTCCTTGCCGTGTATTTCGGCAGCGTGGGAATCCGGGATTTCCGTTACGCACTCTGGTGTGGGTTATTTGCCGATGCAGCAGGCCTGCTTGCTGCTATCCTTATCAGCTATGCGTTCTGGGGGTAATCCACCTGAATGTCAGGTTAATCCGCGAGCCGTTGGCGTGTGCGCGGCGGGGCAGGGCATGGTGATAACGGTGTTGCACCGCCGGGCTCATCAGCATTAGGGAATTGTGGGGCAGAGTCAGCGACAGGCACTGGCGGCCGGCGGGTTTTGGCCGAAACACAAAGTCTCGGGGCTCGCCGAGGCTCAGTGACGCAATCCAGGGCTCAGGCCCCAGCTCGGGTTCGTCATCACTGTGATAGCCCATGCTGTCTTGTCCGTCACGGTACCAGTTGCATAACACGCTGTTGTAGTCATGCCGGGTCAGGTGTTCCACCTGCCGCAGGACGGGTTCCAGGCAATCCGGCCAGCCCTGGGCTTCTTCTTCAAGCCCCGAATACCGATACCGGATTCCGGCAGCGCCTTGCCAGCTTGTCAGTCTGGGCGTCAGGTGACGTTTGCCGTAAACCGTCACCGTGGGTTGTCGCCAGGGCAGTTGTTCACAGAGCCGCTCGAGCAATCCGTCGAGGAGCTCGGGTTGCAGGGCATCACGCCACAGCCACAAGGGGGCGTGTTCGTCCAGATGATAGGGCTCGACGTTGATATCGGCATCGTTGACAGGGGTGCGCATGGTATCTTAGATATCGCTGCTGGCGTCTTGCCAGTGATGATGATCAGGGAGACATCATGCTGCAAATTTATCGCATTGAGAACGGTGTGCTGCGCGAGAAAGCCACCGACGACATGCTGCCCGTTCTGGCCGAAGAAGCCAGCTGGATTGACCTTGAAGAGCCTGATGAGGCCGAGCGGGACCAGGTTCAGCAGTTCTTCAAGGATGAAATGCCAGACTCTGACGACATGGAAGAAATCGAGTCATCGGCACGCTATTTCAGTGACGAGCAGGGTCTGCATGTCCACTCGCTGTTTCTTTTCCAGTCCGAGGGGAGGGTGCGCACCTCCACCGTCGCCTTCGTCGTTCAGGCTGAACGTCTGCTTTCGTTTCGGGATACCAAGCTGGCAGATTTTCGCCTGCTACGGCTGCGAATTCGCCGGGGCTGGGTCAAGGTCAAACAGCCGATGGATATCCTGCTGAGCATCCTCGACCAAAAGGTGGAGAACCTTGCCGATGCCATTGAAGACGTGCACCGGGATCTGGAGCAGGTTGGCTACAGTGTGCTGGAGGAAGAAAACGGCGAGCTGGATCAGGACATCGAGCGACTGGCACGGCTGGAGGATACCAACGGGAAAATCCGTTTGTGCCTGATGGATACCCAACGTTCGATTTCATTCATCCAACGTTATGTCCGTGCCGACAAGCAGAGTCGACGCACCTGCGCCGAGATCCAGCATGATCTCGATACCCTGATGTCGCACACCACCTTCCTGTTCGACAAGATCAACTTCCTGATGGATGCCGCCCAGGGCTTTATCAACATCCAGCAGAACCAGATCATCAAGATCTTTTCCATTGCCGCAGTGGTGTTTCTGCCGCCGACGATGATTGCCAGCATCTACGGCATGAATTTCCAGGTGATGCCCGAGCTCGCACTCGATTTCGGTTATCCCATGGCGATCGGGCTGATGATTCTCTCGGGGATGGCGCCGTATTGGTATTTCAAGCGGAAGGGGTGGCTGTGAAGAGCAGTGAATAGTTAACAGTGAATAGTGAATAGCGTGAAACATTGCGTCGCGGGTCGGGATGGAAGGTTTCAGCTGCCGCAGGTGCGTGTTTTACGGTAGGGGGGCTCCCTTGTGGAGCATGGGCCGGCACCTGCTGGCTGATTGAATCGTTACTGACTTCGACTCAATGCGAGAACTCCCCGTGTCTGTGGGGGGCTCTGGCTCTCTTTCCTCGTTACTCGCTTCTTTGCCAGCCGGATTCTGTTTCACGGGCCTTGCCGTCTTCGGCCAGTTTGATCAGGTGGGCGTGGAGGGAGAATTGGGCGACGCCGTGGAGAAAGACCGGTACGTCGTCGTAGACGGCTTTGACCAGTTCTGCCAGTGGAGACGGGGAGGGGGGGAGCTTGTCGTACACTTTGTCTTCGCGCTTCTGGCGATGGGCCAGGGTCTGCGCCAAAGACTCGTCGGGGTTGGCGATAACATCGCCGTGCCCCGGAGCCATCAGGGTGATGCCCCGGCCCATGAGTTTTTTCAAAGACGCAAAATACGCCTGCATGGAGCCGGAGGGCGGGGCGATGACCACGGTGGACCCCTGAATCAGGTGATCACCGGTGAACAATAGCCCTTCATCGGTGAGATAGCACAGATGGTTGTTCACGTGTCCCGGGGTCTCAATCACCGATAAACCCACACCGCCGCAATCGACCACATCCCCTTCGCGTAAAACCTGATCCGCTTGCCAGGTCTCGTCTTGCAACCCGTCATCGGGGACAAAGGGGCCAAGGCAACGCGCCCCGGTGGCGGCCACGATGGCGAGGGCACCGGGGGAATGATCCCGGTGAGTATGGGTCACGATGACCTGGTTGATGGGTTTGCCCAATTCACGGGCCGCTGCCAGCAAGGCCTTCAGGTGTTCCTGATCCACGGGGCCGGGATCAATCACCGTGAGCGCATCACGCCCATACAGGTAGCTGTTGGTGCCGGGCCCGGTCATCATGCCGGGGTTACGGCCCAATACGCGCCAGGTATGTTCACCGATGGGGGTGGGATTGCCCGGGATCAGAGAGGCCATACAGACTCCAGGGTGTCAGGAACGCGAATTGTGACGATTCTCACACCATCTTGCCAGTATTGCTCAGCGCGAAGACGGATAAACCAGCCGTGCAACTGGCCGTAACTGCCAGCGATCAACGGTTTCCTGGTCAGGTGGATGCCGGCTAACCACTGCAAACGGGTACTGCCGGCCGGCAGGAACGTACATCTGCAGACGTTGCTGTTCCTGATACACCACCCGGCACTCACCCTCGGTCGGGCAATCCAGGGCCTGTATCTGCACATCAACGGCAGCGAGGTCCAGTTCGCCGGCGTTGGTCAGTGTGCCGCTGAGGCGCACGCCTGATTCTGACTGACGAATATCACTAACCGCCACCTCAAGCCCTTCCGGTGCCAGCAGAACCTGGTCGTTGGCGCTTTCCCGAAACATGCCATACAGCAGGCCACTCAGACCAACAACCACTGCTACCACGGTTATCAGAAAGGCTCGTCGGCCCCATTGCCAGCTGCCCCAAAGCAACACAATCACAGCGATAACCACGGCAAATAGCAGTAATAGGCGCATTTATCCTCCAGAATGCAGACCTTCGTTCCTCTGATTCATATAATTCCCACAGCGACATGTAAAGGAGAAGGTCATGCTGATTGTGGTTTCCCCGGCAAAAACCCTGGATTACGAAAGTCCGTTGCCGGCACTCAAGACGACCCAGCCGCGCTTGCTGGACGACAGTGAAGTGCTGATTGAACGCGCCAGAGCGCTTTCTCCGGCGGATGTGGGAAGCCTGATGAAGGTCAGTGACAAAATCGCTCATCTCAATGTGGAGCGCTTTGCCCAATGGCAACGTCCGTTCAACAAGAAGAATGCCCGTCCGGCGGCATTTGCCTTCAAGGGCGATGTCTACACGGGGCTTGAGATTGAAACCTTTACCGACAAGCAGCTGGAACGTGCCCAGGATTCGTTTCGGATGCTGTCTGGCCTCTACGGCGTGCTTCGCCCCCTGGATCTGATGCAGCCCTATCGTCTGGAGATGGGAACACGCCTGGACAACGCCCGCGGCAAAGATCTCTACGCATTCTGGGGCGATATTATTACCGATCAGCTGAACCGTGACATGAAAGCCCAGAAAACCGATGTGCTGGTCAACCTGGCATCCAACGAGTACTTCAAATCGGTCAACAAGAAAGCCTTGAACGGGCGAATCGTGGAGCCGGTCTTTCAGGATGAGAAGAACGGAAAATACAAGGTCATCAGCTTTTACGCGAAAAAAGCGCGCGGCATGATGGCAGCCTGGATCCTCAAGAAGGGCATCAAGGACCCGGGCAAGCTGGTCAATTTCGATGTGGCAGGCTATCGCTACAGCGAGGCAGACTCAACCGCAGACAAACCGGTATTCCGCAGGGCAGAACAGTAGTCCCTGTCCCCGGTGCCATACCTGCATGGCACCGGTTATTCCACCCAGGGGGATTCGAACCGGTCAGGTTTGATGACCAGCACATCACTTCTGGCTCGGGTAATCACGGTTTCTGCCGTTGACCCGAGCAGCATTCGCTCGGCCAGATTGCGGCGCACCGTCCCCACCACCAACACATCGATCTGATTCGCTTCACAGTGCCGGGCAAGGGCATCGGCCACTGGCCCTTCCAGCAGGCTAACAGACTCGCTGTCGAGGCCCTGTGACCGGGCGTATTCCAGGAATCGTTGTTGATGGTGCGTTTTGAGCGACTCAAGGGTCGCTGCATAGTCAGGCACCCCCTCAGCCACCAACATCACCAGGCTGTCATCCACACCATCCATCACATGGCACGCTTGCAGTTTGCCATTCAGTGATTGGGTGAGGGTGCGAGCCTGGGTGAGCAATGTGTTCGCCAGAGGCGCGGCATCATCATCCTGCTCACCGGGGTCCAGCGCGACCAGCCACTGCGGGGACTGCTGCCAAGCTTCGCTGTGTACACAAAGTACAGGGCAGGGGGCTTTTCGAATTAACTGCCAGTCCCTGGGGGTAAAAACGTGCCGCTTCAGCCCGCTTTCCTGGCTGGTATGCACAACCAGAAGGTCCGGTGAAAGGCGCAGAATTTCGGTGCGCAGGGCATCCATTTCGCGTCTCGCCCACACAATGGCGAGGGCAACAGGGTATTCGCCAGCCAAGCCCTGAATGCGCTGACGCCAGGCATGGGTTATCTGGCTTTTGGCGGCATTGAAGCGTTCTTCATCCAGCCCGACGGCTCGGGCCATGGGGCCGGAATAGGCATTCACCAAGACCGTCACAGAACTGCCAAGGCTGGCGGCCATGGCAAGGCCTTTGTCCAGCGCCGGTTGTGACGCTTTCAAGTCAGGATCAAGAATAACGAGCAGGTTGTGGCTCACAAATGAATCTCCACGGTATCCGTGTCAGGGGCGTTGCCGCACAAGCTGGCACGATCGAGAATATCAATGTCGCGCCCGGAAACCTGAAGCCAGCCTTTCTGCTGGAAGCGGGTAAAGATCCGGCTGACGGTTTCCACTGCGAGCCCAAGATAATTGGCAATGTCGTAACGGGACATGGGCAAGCGGAAGGATTCACTGCTCAGGCCGCGCCGATGATGCCTGGCGGACAGGGAGAGCAGCAGCGAGGCCACACGGTCGTCTGCACTTTTCTTGCTTAACAACATGTGAAGTTCGCGGTCAGCACGGATTTCATCACTCATCAGACTGAAAAAATGGTGCTGCAGGGTAGGAATCTGCTGTGACAGATTTTCCAGCTGGGTGAAGGGAATCTCACAGACGGTTGCGGTTTCCAGTGCCTTGGCATTAGAGACATGATGTGCCGTGCTGATACCGTCCATGCCCAGCACCTCTCCGGGCATATAGAAACCGGTAACCTGTTCCTCGCCATCCTGGCTAACAACATAGGTCTTGATCGCCCCGGAGCGCACAGCAAATACCGATTCGAAGCTGTCAGACGCTCGGTACAGGTGCTCTCCTCGTTTGAGCGGGCGACCGCGGCGAATGATATTGTCGAGCTGATCCATTTGCGCGGGCGCGACAGCCAGCGGCAAGCAAACGGGGCTCAAGCTGCAATCATTACAGGAAACGTGTTGAGACACGGTGACATCCTTTGTTCTGCGACAGACGGGTTCACGCGCGCGAAGCGCGGAGCAAATGACTGACTCTGGTTCAGATTATACGACTAAAGCCTTTGGTTTGCTTGTTAGTCAAGTATGAGTCGAACGGTTGTACCAGCGCACGACTGACCAGCCGTCCCTGTTCGGTGATTAGCAATGCGTCGTCGTTAAACACCACTAGTCCCTGGTCGGCGAAATCGCGCCACTGGATCATGGCCTCGGCAAAGGTGTCCTGGAAACTGATCGCCCATTGTTGCTCAAAGGCCCGAATATCCAGCCGCAGATCGCACAGGAGTTTCATGATGATGTCGCGTCGAATAAGGTCAGCCTTGTCCAGCTGATAGCCTTTGTGGTGCGGTAATCGATCCTGCTCCACGGCGGCTTGCCAGTCGCCTAGCACTTTATGGTTCTGCACATACAGGTTGCCTATCTGGCTGATTGCACTCACGCCCATTCCCAGCAGATCCGCATCGCCGTGCAGCGTATAGCCCTGAAAATTTCTGTGCAGCAGTCCATTACGCTGTGCCACAGCCATTTCATCAGACTCAAGGGCAAAGTGGTCCATGCCGATGAAGCGATATCCCGCCTGCTGCAACATCCGCCCGGCACGGACATACATCCGAATCTTTTCGGTAGGTGAAGGCAGGGCGGCTTCGTCTATCTGGCGCTGAATCTTGAATCGGTCCGGCAGATGGGCATAGCCATAGACAGAGATGCGCTCCGGCTTGAGATAAATCAGCTGCTCAAGGGTTCGTGCCATGGTCATTTCGGTTTGCCAGGGCAATCCGGAGATCAGGTCTACATTGATGGACTTGAATCCGAAATCTCGGGCCCAGCCGAGGGTGTCACGAATCATTTCAAAGGACTGAACACGGTTAACCGCCTGTTGAACCAGCGGGTTCAAATCCTGCACACCCAGACTCAAACGGTTAAACCCCAAGCCTCGGAGTAGACCCAGGCGGGCACGGTCTACTGTGCGGGGATCAACTTCAATGGCATAGTCGCCACGGTCGTCCTCGCGCAAGTTGAAATGCCTGGCCAGGTCATACACCAGCTCGGTGATTTGGGCATCGCTCAAATAGGTTGGCGTGCCGCCACCCCAATGCAGTTGGGTGACCTGACGTCGTTTGTCCACATGGCTGGCGAGCAGGTGGATTTCCTTCTTGAGATTCTGCAGGTAAGTGCCGGCCAGTGCCCGGTCTGCGGTGATAATGCGATTGCAGGCGCAGTAGTAGCAAACATGGCGGCAGAAGGGCACATGGGCGTAGAGCGACAGCGGCCGCCGGGCCTGATTGCTGTCGTCCATCGCCCGAGAGAAGGCATCATTGGGGATGTTCTCGTGGAACATGGGTGCCGTGGGGTACGAGGTGTAGCGAGGCCCCGGGCCCCCGTAACGGCCAACCAGCGCTTCGTTCCAGTCTTGCATTTTGGCTGTCTCCCGTGTGTATACCGCTATTATCCAAGGCCGGGAGAGCGCCAATCTTGATCTGGATCAATGTCTGTGCGAATGGTGTTCGGGGGCTGTTTCCCCATGTATCTCGCCATGAGGAGCGGGGGAGGCATGATGATGGACAGCATCCCGCATTTGCCAGGCAAGCAGGAAAAACGCCACAGAAAGCGACAAGGTAAGGAAGAGGGCCAGACGACGAGCCACAGGGCTTCGCAGTAACGCGAGTCGTGATGCCACCACCCCGCTGGCGGCCACCGGCATCACCGTGACAGCCCCGAAAGCCAGCATGATGCACAGCCCGGTCAACGCGGTACCGGACGTCGCCGCCAGGGCCAGTGCCGTATACACCAACCCACAGGGCAGCAGCCCCCAGACAACACCCAACAGCCAGGCCTTGTGGATTCTGTCGATGGGCATCAATAAGCGGGTGACGGGCTGTATCCGGTTCCATATCTGCTTGCCTGCCAGCTCCAGCCCCATCAATAACCCGCCCTTGCCCGCCAGATGGACTGCAAGAAAGGCCATCAAGGTTCCGGCCAGTGCCAGCCCCAGGGCCATTCCCGGTGCAGGCAACACTGCCAGCAGTCGCCCGCCGAGGGCCCCGGCGGCGGCACCCAACAGTCCGTATGTGGTCAACCTGCCGGCGCCAAATAACAATTGCCAGCCCCACAGGCGCTTACCTTGCCGGCGCGATTCCGGCACCGCAAAGCTGAGAGCGGCGCTAATGCCGCCGCACATGCCTGCACAGTGTGCCGCGCCCCCCAGGGCGATAAGCATGGCGGCAGCGATCAGGCCGGGAAACGCTTCACTGATCATGATCGTTGCTGTCTCTGTGCTCACGACTCGATGACGGTTTCTTGCGTTGTTCACGATCGTCGAACACGACTCGCCAGGAGGCGTTATCTAGATCATCAAACTGATCCTTGCGCAGCGCCCAGAACAACGCCGCGATGGCGCCAGCCAGAAAGAGCAGGGCCAGGGGGATCAGGAGGATCACAATTTCCATCGGGTAATCCTCGATGCATTCAGGGTGACCAACAGCGAACTGGCTGACATACCAATAGCCGCCGCCCAGGGAGGAATCAGCCCGGCCACCGCAAAGGGGACCGCCAGCAAGTTATACAGTAGTGCCCAGCCCAGATTCTGACGAACCAGTTGCTGGCAGGCGGCCGCCAGAGGGGCAAGACGAGGTAGCGCGGCCAAGGAGTCATCGAGCAGAAAGATGCCCGCCGCTCGCTGTGCCAGGCTGGTAGCATTACCGGTGGCCACCGAGGCGGTGGCGGCAAGCATGGCCCCTGCATCGTTAATCCCGTCACCCACCATCATCTGCGGGTCCTGTCTTTCCAGAGCCTGCACCCACTGCTGTTTTTCCTGCGGAGTCTGCTGGGCCCGCCACTCGTAAATGGGGAGCCGGCTGGCCACATGAGCTGCCGCATCCGGGTTGTCGCCAGTGGCCATGCGCACCACCAGTCCTTGTATCGACAGGGCATTAAGAACGGTGGTGGCTTCCGGACGCACGCTGTCTTCGAGCCACAGGCACAATGACAACCGCTCCGCCTGATAAAGGCCCAGACAGGTGGCGCCGTCTTTTGCCTTATCCGGCAAGCCGGTGATCCGCCACGGCAGGCCATGGCGATGACCGTTTACACCGTGATGATCTGCCTGGATCGCTGTGACATCTGGGTCACGGGGACATTGCTGGAACGGCCCCGCTAACGGGTGGGGATTCTGCCATTCAAGGGCTGCCGCAATGGCCAGCAACTGCTCATCATTGAAGTCATCCCGATATCGCTCCAGCTGACTGATCTGGAAGCGTCCTGCGGTGAGCGTGCCAGTCTTGTCCAGCATTACCCCCTTCAACCGGGTAAGCGACAGGAATTGGCGGGGAGAAGCGATCAGCACGCCTTGTCGCAAGGCGGTGCCGAGTGTGGCGGACAGGGTTAACGGCACTGCCAGCGCCAACGCACAGGGGCAGGTGATGACCAGCACAGCCAGGGTGTGTTCGAACGCTTGGGCCGGGCCTGCTGACCAGTGCCATGCGAGGGTGGTACCCGCAAGGCACAGGACGGCCAATGTGAACAGAGGCGCAATGCGTTGCCAGTCGCGCACCACGGTAATCCGTTCTTGCTGGGCCCGTTCGACTTGCTCGCCTATTTTTGCCACCAGGCTGCTGGATGGCGGCCCAAGGGCTTGCAGGACCACATTCCCTTCCACCAGGCGGCTACCAGCATGGACCGTGGCGCCGGAGCAGAGGCTACGGGGTACCGATTCGCCCGTCAGGGCGGCTTCATCGAATGCCCCCTGACCTTGCTGAATGATTCCGTCACACGGCACGGTTTCGCCCTGATGCAACATCAGGGGCATTCCCGCAACAATTTGACGGGTGCTGATCCAGGGATTTTCCAGGCTGTCATCGTGGCGGCGAACGGCCACCGGCAGGGTTTCCTCCAGCTGATGCCAGGCCCCGTGAATCGCTTGCCGTTGTCGCTGTTCAAGCCAGCGGCTGGCAAGAAGGAAAAAGACGAACATGGCGGCAGAATCAAAATAGACATGGCGGCCGCCCATGACCATGACCGCAATACTGCCAGCCCAGGCCAGCAACAATGCCAGTGCAATGGGGACATCCATGGTCAGGGTGGCGCCCCTTAGCCCGCGGATCGCACCCTGAAAAAACGGCCAACCGGCATAAAACACCACAGGCGTGGCCACGACCAGGCTGGCGATTCGAAAGACATTTTCATAAATGGCATCACTGCCGTCAAACACCCCGATATATAGGGCGGTGGAGTACATCATGGCCTGCATTGCGCCAAGGCCCGCCAAAGCCAGACGCCCCACAAGGCGCCGTTGCTCCTGCTTTCTCGCCTGTTGCTCGTGGGGTGAATTGGGCAAGGAAATGCCATAACCCAATCGCATCACCCGACGCGCGGTGTCTTCGATCTGTGCCGGGCCGAGATAGTCGATGCTCAGTGTCATGCCGGCCAGATTGACGCTGGCGGAGTTTACGCCGGGTTGCTCGCGAAGGGCTTTTTCGATTAACCAGCTGCACGCCGCGCAGGTCAGGCCAGATAACTGCACCCGAATTCGCTGCCCCTCAGGGGTGTTTTTCAGGTGCGGGTTAACCAGTTCCGGTACCGAAAACAGGGCCAGGTTTAACGCCATGCGGTGGTCGTCAGGCACCGGTGCGGCGCTTTCGCGTACACGATAATAGTCGTCCAGTCCGAGTCCGTAGACGGTTTCGATCGCTGCTGCGCAGCCGGGGCAGCAGGCTGGCCGGCTGCCTTCCGGGGTCCTTGCCACGAAGGTGTCGGGTGGGGCTGGGTTGCTGCAATGCCAGCAGGTGGTGTCCGTCATGAAGCAGGTACATGCCCCAACTGCAGCGTACCGTCACCGGTAATGACGGTCTGATACAGGCGCCAATGCCCGCCGCTGGCGGTTACCGTTGCCTTGCGACGCCCGTCTGCAGGCAATACACCATCGGCACGGTAATGGTTGCTGTCGACTTGAAACAACTCAATGGTGGTATCGCGGTCTGCCAGGGTCGGGTGGCGCAGGGTCACAGTGATATTTTCCGGCAGGGGAATGGCCGTTTCGCTGACAAGCCGGGCCTGGATGCCTGCACCCACCTGTGACAATTCAAGTCCGATACCCAGCCGCGCAGCGAGATGTTCCTGCTCCATAGAGCGGTTAATACCCCGACCTTCCTTGTACCACTCGTCCACCACGGGTGAATCGGCATTCACAATGGCAATGTAGAGTGTCACCAGACCGGCAACCACCGCAGAGGCTGGCAGCAACATCGCCAGCCATAAGTAGGGATGGCGGTACCAGGGTTTGTCATCGCCCTGGGGCAATGAATCGTGACTCATGACGGTTCTCCACATCGGGGTCATCCAGGGATCTGACGGTGAACCAGATCGCCCCGGATGCCATTTCCACTTCATAAGGATCATAGCTGACCGTTACCGGCAAGGTCAGGGTTTCGCCGCCCTGTAGCGTAAACTCGGTGCGGTTTTCCATGCTGAGCCCGGCAGGGCCTTCAAGCACCAGTTCATACCGTTGCGGGTCCTGGCTTTTGTTGAGAATTTCCAGTCGGTAGATGTTCTCAATCATGCCTGTGCTGGTGGTACGGTAAAGCTGATTTCGATCACGCAGCACATCCACCTGTAATGGCACGCGGTTGTAAAGACTGACCATGAACAGCGAGGCCATCAGCAACAACGCGGCGCCATAAGCCAACAGGCGAGGACGCAGGATATGGGATTCCTTGCCCACCAACGCATTGTCAGTGGTGTAACGGATAAGGCCGCGGGGCTTGTGGATGTGGTCCATCACGTCATCGCAGGCATCAATGCAGGCCGCGCAGGTAATACACTCATACTGCAGCCCCTCACGAATATCGATGCCGGTAGGGCAGACCTGCACACACATGCCGCAATCAATGCAGTCACCCAGAGGATCACTTTCTTCTGCCTGCTTTTTCTTCGCGCCGCGGCCGCGGGGTTCGCCCCGTGCTACATCGTAGGAAACAATCAGGGTGTCATCATCAAACATGACACTCTGGAAGCGGGCATAAGGGCACATGTGCAGACAGACCTGCTCGCGCATGAAACCGGCATTGCCGTAGGTCGCTACGGTAAAAAAGCCCACCCAGAATAGCTCCCAGCCGCCCCAGCCAAGGCTGAAGATCCGCAGCGAGAGATCCGTGATCGACGAAAAATAGCCAACAAAAGTCAGCCCGGTGAGAAAGGCCAGCAGCAACCAAAGCACATGCTTGCTGCCGCGGCGGAACAGTTTAGAGGCCGTCCAGGGCGCGTTATCCATCTTGATTCGGCTGTGCCGATCGCCTTCGCACCATTGCTCGATCCACTGAAAAAATCGGGTCCAAGTGGTTTGCGGGCACACGTAGCCGCAGTACACCCGTCCTGCGAGAACGGTAAAGAAGAACAGCGCGAAAGCCGCGATGATCAATGTCCAGGAAAGGAACAGAAAGTCCTGTGGCCAGAACGTCCAGCCGAAGATCCGGAACTGCCGTCCGGGAAGGTCAAACAGCACCGCCTGCTGGCCGTCCCAGCGGGCCCAGGGCAGCAGCAGGTACAGGCCCATGGTGCCAAGAATCGTGACATTGCGAATACTCTGGAAACGGCCCTTGGTGGCCTTAATCTGAATACGCTCGCGTTTGCTGTACAGGCTGACGGCGCCTTCCTTACTGGCGTCATGAACATCAATGCGTTGGCGATCGGACATGGCTGACCTCCACCCTGGAGATATGGCTGTGTAATTTCCATTCTGCCGCAGGTCACTGTGGGTGACACTGCGACAGATTGTCCAAGCGGGGCTGATGCCGCCGCATTCAGGGCGTCGTGGTGTTATCAGCGTCCGCGCGGTGAGACAGGTTGTACACGTAGGCAGCAATCACATGAATTCGCTCTTTACTGAGCAGGCTTTCATGGGCCGGCATGTGACCGCTACGGCCATGCTTGATCCCGTACTCGATGTCTTCAAGGCGCGGGCCGTAGAGCCAGCTGTTATCGGTCAGATTGGGGGCGCCCAGCATCTGGTTCCCTGATCCATCGGGGCCATGACACGCCGCACACATCATGAACCTGGGCTTGGCCCGCTCGATGGCAGCAGCATTGTCTCCCTTGTTGGCCACATCCGGCCGGCTCAGGCTCTGCACATAAATTGCCATATCGCGAACCGCCTCGTCGGTATTACCGATGGCCGCGGCCATAGGAGGCATTGCTCCCTGACGGCCAGCGGTGATTGAGGTAACGATCTGTTCCGGCGAACCACCATAGAGCCAGGCGTCATCGGTGAGGTTGGGGTACCCCTTGGCACCGCGCGCATCCGAGCCATGGCAAATCGCACAGTTATTGGCGAACAGCCGTCCCCCGACCGCCAGTGCCTCGGGGTAACGGATCAATTCCTCGATGGGGACCTGCGCGTACTGTTCGAACAATGGGCCGGTCTGACGTTCGACAAGCGCGACCTCGCTGTCGTATTGCCCCGAACTGGTCCAACCCAGCACGCCATCAAATTTGCCAAGCCCGGGATAAAGCACCAGATAGACGCAGGCAAAAACCAGGGTGCCGATGAACAGGCCCAACCACCAGCGAGGCAGGGGGGAGTTACGCTCGACAATGCCATCAAAGGAATGCCCTGTGGTTTCCTTGGCGGCTTCTTCTGCCGAGATTGAGTTGTTCCACAGCAGCAGCCCGGCACAGCCAAGCAGGTTGATGACAACAATGACAATAATGAACCAGCTCCAGAAATCGCTCATTGTTCATCCCCCTTCGGTTGGCGCTCGGCATCGAGTGCAATATGGGCGAGTTTTTCGTAGTCCTGTTTGCGGCTGGGGCGGTAGACCCAGAAGGTCATCGCCATGAAGGCCACAAAGAAGACCAGCGTAAACAAGGCGTGATAGCTCATTGAGTTACCTCCTTGCGCTCGCGACCCAGGGAAAGCAGATACGCGACCAGGGCATCCTCTTCGGTTGCCTCAGACCACTCACCGTTGGTGAACCTTTCGACCTGCTCGGCAATGCCTTCGTCGGTGTAGGGGACGCCGAAGGTGTTCTTGAACAGGCGCAACTTACGCTCGGTGTGGCTCCAGTCCACTGGCGTGGTTTCCAGCCATGGGTAGGCTGGCATGTTGGACTCAGGGACCACTTGGCGGGGATCGCGCAAATGCTCGCGATGCCACTGTTCTGTGATCGGGCGAATGCCGACATGGGCCAGATCGGGGCCGGTACGCTTCGAGCCCCACAGGAAGGGGTGCTCCCAGACATCTTCACCCGCCACAGAGTAGGGGCCAAAACGCTCGGTTTCCGCACGCAGTGGCCGCACCATCTGGGTATGGCAGACATGGCAGCCTTCACGGATATATATGTCACGCCCTTCCATTTCCAGGGCGCTATAGGGTTCCAGGGTTTCCAGCGGTTCGGTGGTCGCTTTCTGCCAGAACAGCGGGACAATTTCAGCCAGGCCACCGAAACTCACCGCAATCAGGGTAAGCACGATCATCAGACCGACATTCTTTTCTACCACTTCATGTGCATTGGACATGTCGGCTCTCCTCAGGCGGTCTGCAAGACATTGTCGGCGCCGCTGGTATCACGTTCGCCGCGTATGGTTTTGTAGACGTTGACGGCCATCAGGATCATGCCCGCCAGGAAGATGACACCGCCCAGCAGGCGAATGACGTAGAAGGGGTGACGCTCCACCAGTTCCTGAACGAAGTTGTACGTCAGGGTGCCGTCGGTATTCACCGCGCGCCACATCAGCCCCTGCATGATGCCGGAGACCCACATGGATGCGATGTAGAGTACGGTGCCGATGGTGCTCAACCAGAAGTGCGCATTGATCCAGCCCACCGAGTACATCTGTTTGCGGCCAAACAGGCGAGGCACCATCACGTAGGTGGCACCAATGGTGATCATGGCCACCCAGCCCAGTGCGCCGGAATGCACGTGCCCGATGGTCCAGTCGGTGTTATGGCTTAACGCATTGACCGTCTTGATGGACATCATCGGCCCTTCAAAGGTGCTCATGCCGTAGAACGACAGCGCCACAATCATGAAGCGAATGATGGGGTCGGTGCGCAGTTTGTGCCAGGCACCGGACAGGGTCATCATGCCGTTGATCATGCCGCCCCAGCTGGGCGCCAGTAGCACGATGGAAAACACCATGCCCACGGACTGTGCCCAATCGGGCAGGGATGAGTAGTGCAGGTGATGAGGCCCTGCCCACATGTAAACCGCGATCAGGGCCCAGAAGTGGACGATGGACAGGCGGTAGGAGTAGACGGGACGTTGTGCCTGCACCGGAATGTAGTAGTACATCATGCCCAGGAAGCCTGCAGTCAGGAAGAATCCCACGGCATTGTGGCCATACCACCATTGCACCATGGCATCGATGGTGCCGGCATAGACCGAGTAGGACTTCCAGGCAGAGACCGGAATCTCGAGGTTGTTGACCACGTGTAGCAGGGCGATCGCGATGATAAACGCCCCGTAGAACCAGTTTGCAACGTAGATATGGGCTTGCTTGCGTTTCGCGATGGTGCCGAAGAACACAATGGCATAGGACACCCACACCAGCGTGATCAGGATATCGATGGGCCATTCCAGTTCGGCATATTCCTTGGCGCTGGTATAACCCAGCGGCAAGGTGATCGCGGCGGCGACAATCACCACCTGCCAACCCCAGAAGGTAAAGGCGGCGAGCTTGGGGAAGGCCAGAACGGCGTTACAGGTCCGCTGCACCACATAGTAGGAGGTGCCGATCAGGGCCGATCCGCCAAAAGCGAAAATCACAGCGTTGGTGTGAAGCGGTCGCAGGCGCCCAAAACTGAGCCAGGGAACGTTAAAGTTGAGTGCCGGCCAGGCAAGCTGCGCGGCGATGATGACCCCCACCAGCATGCCGACAATACCCCAGACAACCGACATGATGGTGAATTGCTGAACAACCCTGTAATTATAGGGCGGCGAAGCAACAGCGTTTTCCATGTGCGTTTCCTTCCGGTTTGTGCGCCGGCAAATCTAGCAGGCGCGAACGCTTCCCTTTTTGATGTAGATCAACGTGAAGCGATGGCTGCTCACGATTTGATCTGCATGCCTGCAGGTACAGTTATACCCGTAATTTCTTCAGGGGTATATCACCATGCTATTTGGTTCTAACACGTCTGGCGATACACAGTTCGCGTTCCAGCATGGACAGATTGTCCACGCCATCCCTGTGCCAAGCCTACGCGCATCACTGCACATAGAGCACACACTCTTTGTGGTCAATTTCAGGGCAAACGTCAACCGTCGAAAAGGATGATTTCAGAAAGTTGTGACAGGAGAACGGATAAGTAGTGGGGCGGGGGCAGGAGTGACCCTGAGGCACTCAGGGTCACCAAAGTGATTATGGGTTCAATGCCGTCTGGCGCTTTCCAAGGGCAAGAATCAACGCAGTAAGCGCCGCCAGGAAAGACACCGTGACAATGGCGCTGCCCAACAGCCCGAACAGCACGATGGCCCCGACACCCCGGTACAATTCCGTGCCTTCGCCCGGTATCAGTACCAGCGGTGCCAGGCCGCAGACGGTGGTGATCGTGGTCATGGCGATCGGCCGCAGTCGGGTGGCCACGGCATCACTCACGGACTGGGCGGCAGACAGCCCATTGCGCAAATTGACCGTGGCTTCATGGACGATCAGGATCGGGTTGTTCACAACCGTCCCCATGAGAATCAGGAAACCCAGCATGGTGATCATGTCGAAGGGCTGGCTGATTCCCGCCGCATTCATCAGTGCCAGCCCCAGCAAGCCGCTGGCGATCCCCAGGGGAATGGTCGTCATGATCAGCAGCGGGTAACCCCAGTGCTTGAAGATCGCCACCAACAACAAATACACCAGCAGCAGAGCGACCACATAGTTACCGCTGAGTGACTCCTGGGTGGCCTGCAGCTGATCGCTTGCCCCTGACAGGCTGATGCTGATCGTATCCGGAATGATGCCGTCGTCTCGCAGGCGCTGCACCATGGCGCGGACTTCGCCCACGCCGGTTTCCAGCGGCACACTGCGTGGCGGAATAATGTTGAGTGTTACCGTCCGGCGGCCATTCACACGCCGCACCACGCTGGTGTCCACGGTTTCCTGCAGGTCGGCTAGCGACGACAGGGGCACGGTGGCGCCAATCGGGGTATGCACCGGCAGGCCGGGCAGGGTGGTCAGCGAGGGAGTGGTACCGGTGCGCTGGCTGTAGGCATAAATATCAATCTTGTCATCGCCGAGGAAGAACTCGTCCAGAAAGGCCCCATCGGTGAGCGCCGCCACGGTATAGCCCAGATCCTGGGTGGTAAACCGGACTTCGGTTGCTCGCGACCAGTTGGGACGCACCTCGATAAGCGGCTGGGCCAGTGACAGGCTGGCGGGTTGTGACTGGATGCGCGGGTTCTCGAAAACGGTTTCCGCCTCGCGATAGAGGGTGCGTGCCACCTCATAGATTTCCGCCAGATCCGCACCGGCCACATCCAGCGTCACGCTGCGGGTACCGCCATCATTACTGGAGATGATCGACCCGCGTGCGGCAAAGGCACGCATACCCGGGTATTGACGATACACCCGGGTAATCGCATCCATCATGGGCTCCATGTGGGCGGGATCCATGGGCTCGGCGATGATACGCAGGCCGTCGGCGGCGACCCCCATATTCATGTACTTCAGCGGCGGCATGGGCAGGGTACCGTTATCAAAATCCGCCGGATCTGCCCCTACCATGGGCAGAATTTGTGCCTCCACTTCATCGGCGATGGCAATCATGGTGTCGAGGTTATAGCCGGGTGGGGCGCTCATTGCCGCGAAGGTCTTGGGCTCTTCCCCCTCCGGCAGATACTCCGCCGGCGGTGTCAGCAACACCACGATGGCCGTTGCCGCCAGAATTGTCACGCCCACCGTGGCCAGTTGCCGCGGGCGGGTGGCAGACAGCGCTGCTGCCCAGCCCTGGATGGTTCGCATCCAGCGGCTGTGCTGGCCGTCATGGTTCATCACGGCAGAAAAATCGAGCCGGGCAGAGAGGGTGGGGATGACCGTCATCGCCACCAGCATCGAGACCAGAATCGAGGCAGAGACGGCAATGGCGATATCCGAGTACAGCTGGCCGGCTTCTTCCTGAATAAAGACCACCGGCAGGAACACCAACACCGTGGTCATGGTCGACGCGAACACCGCTGGCCAGACTTTCTGGATGCCGCTTACGGCTGCCTTGAACCGGTCCAGCCCCCGGCGTCGTTCCATCTCGATGCTCTCCAGCACCACAATGGAATTGTCCAGTGTCATCCCAATGGCAAAGGCAATACCCGCCATGGAAATCACATTAATGGTACGGCCAGCCAGCAGCAGGCCAAGAAAAGCCGCAATGGTACAGATGGGAATACCGATCACGCCCACCGCGGTGATGCGTACCGAGCGCAGGAACAGGAACATCACCAGGGTCGCAAAGACCGCGCCGATGCCCAGATTGGTCCACACATTGGCCACCGAGGCTTCCACGTAGCGCACGTCATCGGACATCAGCGTCATGTCCATGCCTGCGGGCTCCAGCACTTCCTGGCGAATCAGTGCGACTTCCTCAAGCATGTCCTGCTTGATATCAATCACGTTGGAGCCGGTTTCCCGTCGCACCGCCAACATGATCACGGCGTTACCGTTGAAACGGGATATCTGGCGCACCGGGTAGTGGTCCATCACCACGGTCGCCACATCGTCCAGTCGAACCACGGAATCACCCTGGCGCTGCAGGATCAGATTGTTCAGATCTTCCAGTGAATCAAAGCGGCCCACGGTGCGCAGCAGATAGCGGCGCTTGCCACTGTCCACTTCGCCACCGGACACATCCCGGTTGCGGGTGCGCAGGGCGTCACGCACGTTGACCACCGTGAGGCCAAACTGGGCCAGCGCCTGGGCATCAAGCAGCACCTGAATCTGCCGCTCCGCGCCACCACGCATTTCCACCATGGACACACCCTGAACGCTTTCCATGCGAGCGCGCACTTCGTCATCAATAAAGTCACGCATCATATCCATATCCAGACCACGGGGATTGCCGGGCCGGGGATAGACGCTGAAATACATGAACGAATTGCTGGAGAATGATGACGACAGAATGCGGGGCTGATCGACGGTATCCGGGTAGGCCGGCACCTGACTTAACGCATTATTTACGCGGATCAGTGCATCAGTAATATCCACACCGAAAGGGAATTCCAGCTCGATCTCGGCTTCGCCGCTGTAGGCCGTAGCGGTGAGACGGCGCAGGTTGGGCAGGTTGCGAAGGTATTCTTCCTGCTCAATCAGAATTTCCTTTTCCACGTCTTGGGGTGTCGCGCCAGACCAGCGCGTCAGCACCGAAATCGTTCGCACCTCAAGATCAGGAATCATCTGCACGGGAATGCGCAGGGCGGCAAGCACGCCGAGCAGGGTGATGATCAATACAATCACCGTCATCAGGGTGCCATTGCGTACAATTTTCTCGAACATTATTGGGCCACCAGCACGGCATCGCCTTCGCGCAAGCTTTCATTGCCGCGTATCACCACCTGATCCCCCTGGCGCAAGCCGTCGGTCACGATCACCGGATCGGATTGGCCCGGCCTCACCTTGATGGCCCGGCGCTGCGCGACCAAACCGTGCTCCTCATCCTCAACCGCCAACCATACGGACACATTGCCCTGTACATCACGAAGCAGGGCATCACGCGGTACCACAGGTTCTGCCTGTTGCGATTGAATCGCCAGAGTGCCGAACACCGCCATCCCTGGCGTCAGCCCCTCGGCGTCTACACTGGCGCGCAAGGTAAAGGTACGCGCAGACGGGTCACTTACCGGCACAATGGCTGCAATGCTGGCCACAATCCCATCCGCGTCATCCGAGAGGCCGGAGAGGGCGTTTTCCTGGCGAACGGTGAGGGCGGTTTTAGAAGAAATCTGGCTGTAATAGCGCTGTGGAACCGCAAAATCCGCGTGTAACTGGCCGGTGCCGACCAGATCGAGTACCGGAGTGCCGGGGGTGACCCATTCGCCAACTTCAGTGAGTTTTCCGCTGATCACCCCGGAAAAAGGCGCTTTCAGCGTGTGGCGTGCCAATAATGCCTGTTGCCGGCCCACGTCCGCCTGGCTGGCCGCCAGAGCCGCCTTGCCGGCCTCAACCTGGGCTTCCAGACTACGCACCTCACTGGCAGCAATACTGCGCTTGGCAATCAGGCTGCTGGCCTCAGCAAGCTGACGTTCCAGATCTGCCAGCGTTGTCTGCTGCTGTTTGAAGGTCGCTCGTGCCTGTTGCAGCGCCAGACGATTCAGTTCCGGATCCAGCTCCAGTAGCACGTCGCCGGATTCCACACGGGAGCCAATATCCACATGAAGACGACTCACGAGGCCGGATACAGAGGGAGAAAGTCGAGACGCCTGATCAGCAGCCAGCGTACCGTTGATGAGCAATTCGCGCACCGGCTGCTGCATTTCGACTGGAGCCACGGATACCGGCACAGGATCAGCCGCCAAAACAAAACAAGGCAACAAGCCTGTCACCAGCCAGGTCGAGCGCAAGGCACGCAGCAACATCAGAACTCCGTCAGCAATTCATGCAGAAAGTAAAAACCCCGTAGTAGCAGCGATTAAACGGGTCATGGGCAATAGATGCAAACCCGAATCGTTAATGTTTACAGGCTTTGCCGGTAAGTCGGTTGAAGCGGAGGGAATGTGCAATATGAATATGCAGGTGTGTACCTTGTCTTGTGGTGGAATCCCAATGACTGCGCATAATGTATATTATGTTAAATTGGATATTTGTCGCTACATCAGCGTCTCAAGACTCTTGGCCGACCAACTAAAGATCTGACCTCTTCCATGCCACTGGATAATCTTGCCTCTCAGCGGCTGACTCGTGGTAACTACCAACCAAGGCCCTAACGTCGTCACGCAGCAACGCTGTTCCTGCAACGCTCCGAGATTCAGTTCAGCGGATTAGTCTCCGTCTCTGACTGAATAGCATCATAGTTTTCCAGTACCTTCTCAGTAGAGATTTGCTGGCCCATACGTCCACGCAACACATAACGGTGCTCGAATGAGCGCGCACCCTTCGCCATGATGCGATCCCTCAATGCATCGATATACGACTGTTCAAACTTGCTGTTGTAGGTGTTGAACAGCACAACCTGCATTCCATCAAAACGGTTCTTGTCAACGAATTCCCAGATAGGCGGTGCCGGGCTATAGAGCCAGATTGGCGAGCCCAGATAGACCGTGCCGTACTGGCTGAGATTAACGGTTTCCGGCTGGATCATTGCTTCACTGCCTCGTGCATCGGAAAGCGCATTTGCCAAACCCAGCAAGCCCAGATCGTAGTCCGGAGCGAGCAGCCGATAGAAATCCGCATTTTCCTGCTGGGCAATATACCGGCCCAGCACAGCCGTATTGCCAGATCGTGAAAACACCACCACTGCAGTCGTTCGATCCAGGGATTCGGCGACCGGTGATTGGGCTAGCCGCTTCGCATTCTTTTCCGCTTGTGAGTTCTCAATCCGGGTCACAACGAACACGACCATGAGGGCACCAACAATCAGTGCTGCCGCAACGCACAAAATGGCTTTAATCATCAGCCGGGTTCTCCGTGGTCTGTTTCTGCCGGGTTTGCTGCTCGCGTACGCGTTTTATATCCCTCAAAGGTGGAGCACCAAATAGACGGGAGTATTCACGATTAAACTGGGACACACTCTCATAGCCGACTTTCAGCCCGGCCGCCCCCGCCTCTGCCCCTTCGTTGAGCATCAGCACCCTCGCCTCCTGAAGACGAACATTCTTGAGATACTGCAGGGGACTCATGCCCGCGACCGCCTTGAAGTGCTGCCGGAAGGAGGTCGGGCTCATGAAGGCCTGCTCGGCCAGCGAATCAATGCTCACGGATTCCATATAGTGCTGCTTCATCCAGGCCATACAGGACGCAATTTGCCGACCCGGGTTGGCCCCTTCATTCAGTGAGAGAAAGGCAGGACCACAATCACTGACAAGAATGCGGCAGATAATCTCACGCTGAATCAGCGGCGCCACAGCCTGACAAAGTGCAGGTTGGGCGTTCACATCCACCAATCGCGTAATCGCGTCCAATATCGCAGGATCCAGCTTATGGGTGCGAATCCCGATTTGGCTGGCCCCTTTGCGGTTTCTGCGCAATGGGAGCTGGGCCGCCATCTCCTGCACCATACGTGTATCCAGGCACAACATGATGCCGATATAGGGCTCTGCTAGAGAGCCACGTGTGACGCGTGAAACCGCGGGCATATCGACCGATGCCAGTAACGCCTCGCCAGGTTCGTAGTTGAACACCTCATTACCAAAGGTCACCTGCTTACCGCCGCGAACCGTAATGGCCAGCCCCAATGAATAAATGCACGGCATGGGTTCAGTCACCGAATTGCGACGATGCACAGTCAGGGCAGGAATCGCGGTAGTGAAATCCCCTTCGGTTTTGGCAATCGCCAGCAGCTTTGCCTCGAGTCGAGCCAACAACGGCTGATCGTTATCCGGTGCTAATGACATGCTCATCCTGCCCTTTCTTGTGATGGGATCAGTGTAACCAGAAGCGAATGGGACACCAGTAGCCATGCCAGAATTCTGTTGAAATGGGCAATTATTGCGTCAATTCGGACAAGCGCCGAATCCGGCCATGGGGGATAGTGGATACAAATCAGGACGGCATGGGTGCAGGCATGAATTCATGCGCTAAACATCGTCTTGAAGATGAACACCACCCAACCCAAAAGAGGGACTTGTGATGAAAAAGGTTAATTTCCAGAACCTTAACGGCCAAAACATAAGCATCGCAGCGGTGCTGAACTTCCCGGAAGGCTTCAATGAAAGCAAAAGCTATCCCGCGGTGGTCGTATCCCACCCAGGCGGTGGGGTCAAAGAGCAGACAGCAGGCCTATATGCAAAAAAACTGGCCGAGCAAGGTTTTGTGACCATCGCCTACGATGCGTCTTACCAAGGTGAGAGCACTGGCGAGCCTCGTCAGCTAGAAAACCCCCACATTCGTACTGAAGACGTCAGTGCCGTCATCGACTATCTGACCACCCTGCCCTATGTGGACAATGATCGCATTGGCGCCATGGGCATTTGTGCTGGTGCGGGCTATACCGCGAATGCGGCCATTAATGATCGCCGGATCAAAGCGGTAGGCACCGTCAGCCTGGTGAATATCGGCCAGATGTTCCGCAATGGTTGGGAAAATGACATCAAGGACGCCGATGCCATGCCTGCCATTCTGGGTGGCTCAGATGCCCGCACCTCCGACGCCAGTGGTGCGGATATCGCCACCATTCCCCTGGCGCCACTGCGTGAAGAAGATGCGCCCAACGAGGAGCTCCGTGAAGCCTGGGAGTACTACCACACGGATCGGTGCCAGTACCCGACCGCCCCCGGCTTTGCTACCGCCCGCAGCCTGAACCAGATCATCACTTACGATGCCTTCCATAAGGCTGAAGCGTTCTTCACCCAACCTCTGCAAGTGGTCGCCGGTAGCCAGGCGGGCAGTAAGTGGATGAGTGACGACCTGTTCAACCGTGTCGCCAGTACCGACAAGAGCTTCCATGTCGTCGAAGGCGCGAATCACATGTCCCTCTATGATAGGGACAACTATGTGAATGAAGCGGTATCGGTGCTGGCGCCATTTTTTAGTCGGACCCTTTGAAAGCCTGATTAGGTGTGATTCGCGAAATCACCATTGAATGCAAAAACGTACCCTGTAAACGCTTGTGTTAAGAACACCAAACTGCAAATGGAGAAGACAATGGAAACTGTCAAAATCAAGACCCAATATTGGGACATGGCTGCCAACATCTATCACCCACCAGGGTTCAACGCACAGAAACAATACCCGGCCATTATCAGCGCCCACCCTATCGGTAGCTGCAAGGAACAAACCGCAGGCAATGTTTATGGCGAAGCGTTGGCAGAAGCCGGCTTTGTTGTCATTGCCTTCGACCGCAGCACACAAGGACAGAGCGGCGGCGAGCCCCGTTACATTGAAGACCCTGCGCTGGCGGTTGAGGACTTCAGCCGCGTCACGGACTACCTCGTCACCCTTCCCTATGTCGATGCCGACCGCATCGGCGTGCTGGGAATCTGCGGTGGCGGTGGCTATGCCATCAACGCCACCATGATCGAGCGTCGCATCAAGGCTCTCGTCAGTATTACCGGTGTGAACTACGGTCGCTTGTGCCGTGAAGGCTTCAGTGGCTTTGATCCCATTGGCCAGATGGAACGGGTCGCAGCACAGCGCACTGCCGAAGCCAGAGGTGAGGCGCTGCAGGTGGACCTGTTCGTTCCCCCGTCAATGGAAGTGGCCACTGAGGCAGGCATTACTGACATCGATGTGCTGGGCGCCACCGACTACTACCGTAACCGATGCATTAACGACAATGCCGGAACCCGAGCGCTGTTCTCGCGTCGTGCCGGGTCTGCCGTCTGGGACGCTTTCCATCTGTCAGAGACCTTACTGACTGCCCCAATGATGGTGGTGGTCGGTGACAAGCCCGGCGGCTTTGGTGCCTATCGCGATGGCCTGGAGATTTATGCCCGCGCCGCAGCCGAGGTCAAGGAGCTCGTGGTCGTCGAAGGCTTCTCGCACTACGACTTGTATGACCAACCAGAACCCGTCGGCCAGGCTCTGGCCAAACTGATCCCGTTCTTCCAGGAGAATCTATAAAAACGGATCGGGGAGAGGGTGCGGGAGAGATAGCCTGTGCGCCCTCTTCCCACCTCTTTGCACTCAGGGAGAGTCAACGTTACGGCAAAGCATCACGCCTCCCCCTGAGACTGGCCCGGCTACAGCGATGGATCGGCCACAAGCTGGACTTTTCCTGCGGTCATGTTCTGGCTGTAGTACGTGTAAGCCTGTAGAGCGTCTTTCAGAGCAAACGTTTTATGGATTCTTGGCTGAAACAGGCCATTGATGTTGTTAACGACCTCCCGGCTAAGCCGGTAGCGGGATAACAACGACAGCGACGCCAGATAGTATTCGGTTTCGAAATAATCGACTTTCCAGCCATTAAACAGCTTTTGTGGTTCAAACTGCATTGGACCTGTGTCGAAATAGCCGTACATGCAAAGGGTCGAACCCTGCGGCATGGCCCGCATCAGCGTCAGCGGCATGTGTCCGCCAATGGAATCAAAACCATAGGTGCAGTTCACTTCCGCACAGAGTTTAGCCAGCTGTTCCTGAAAATCCGGATCGGTTTGGTTGAGCACATGAATGGCGCCCTCTTGCCGACACACTTCCGCCTGCTCCTCCCGCCGTACAATGGCGATAGGCTTCAGACCGTAGGAGCGAGCCACTCGCATGGTCATGGTCGCCACCACGCCGGCTGCTGCGGTAATGAAGAAGTACTCTGAACCGGACTGTTTTGCCCAGCGTGCCATGCCCGTACCGGTAATAGGGTTGGCCACGGATGAGGCCGCCTCCTTAAAGCCCACCTCCTCCGGCAATACAATTAACTGCATTGCGTCAGCCAGAACATATTCTGCAAACAGACCATTTTTGCTGTAGAACGAGACCCGCTTGCCTTGGCGTAGCTTGCCGAGCCATCCCTTCCCGCTGGCAACGACCACTCCGGCCCCTTCGAATCCCATGCCTCGGGGATAGGGGTAGTCAAACGTTGAACTGTACACCCCCTTGATGTGGTAAAGGTCATTGGGGTTCAGGGATCCTCGACTCACCTTTACGAGCACCTGGCCTGGGCCTGGCTCCGGCACAGGAACGGTTTCCAGAGAGACGTATTGCTTGATCTTCTCTGGATCAGAGAGCGCGTCTTCCGGGACTGGGGCATGCTGGCGCAATGCCAACATGGTCTTTGGTATGGCTTGGACCATGGGTTTCTCCGGTAAATGCTAGCGATCAGGAATAAGACGTATCAGGTTTCCATCAGGATCACTGACTAATACGCTGGTGTTATTCATGGGCGCCTCAATCTTGCCGCCCGCATTGATGACGCGTCTTACCGTGTTATCCAGATCATCGGCAATGAACTCGGTCATCACATAGCCCAGCTGGTCGCGCTGTCGTGGGAAGTGATTTGCCGTCAGGTTATAGGTGAATATTTCAAAGGTGGGACCGCCTGCTGAATAGCCAGGTAATGCCACATGCCTCCCCTCTACGGCTGCGCCCGGCACGCCAGTCAGCAACCCAATATAGTCACCGTCATAGTCCCGCTTCGGGCCGGTGGGCTCGGTCCCGAATGCAGCCTGGTAGAAACTGACGGTTTTGACCCAGTCCGATGTGTTGATATTGGTATGAATAAACCTGACAGAATCAGAGTGCGCCACATCCATACCGCTTTTTATCTGTAGATAGGACAAGAAGGTTCTCGCCACCGTACGTGGGGTGAATGGCGTCGGGAAAGGTAGGTGCACTTCCACCAGATTGCCTTCCGGGTCTTTGCCATAGAACGCCACCGTAGGATCCAACGGATCAAAATGACTGATTATCTCCCCACCATTCTTGATGAATAATGCCTTTATCCGTGACACATCATCGGCTTCAAAACAGAGATGGACATAACCGTGATCGAACGCCTGGTGTGCATTAGTTGAGGCTGGGTCTGACAGCTTCTCGATGATGAGTAAAGGCCCCTCCCCGTTATAACCCTGCGTTCGGAGTGAAAAGGTGCCCATACCCGACTCAACCCTTTGCCCACCAAAGGTATTGAGGTAAAAGCCCCCTAGCCGCTCAGGGTGGTGACTGTTGATCACCAGCCCTGTGTACAAGAGCGGTGATTCCCTGTGAGCATGGTAATCACTCATATCAAAGGTCATGACTGACCAGAGGGTTACCCCCATTACAACGGCTGCAAGCAGAAGTCTTTTTCTCATGACCGCCTCACTCAGGTGAGGATGCGCCGAGTACGGCTTTTATCGGGACAGAATGAATCCCGGCATTATTTTTGTAGAAGCTGGACAGATACAGGGCTTTACCGACAGGAACGACGACAGAGATGTCCAGCAGCCGTGATCCATCATGGTGGGTGTATGCGATGACGCGACTCGCATCCGGTGACAGGCCCAGCACAGCGGTGCCTTTGGAGGCAGGAAGCAAATGGGGCGGGATCCTCAGTACCAAAGGCTTTAGCCACGGATTACGGTGCATCCAGGTCATCAAGGCGGTTCGGTCTTTGATCAACCCAACCCAGATTCGACCTTCGCTATCACGGTCCATACCATCCGGCAGGCCGGGCAGATCGTCCCAAAGAAGCTCGTACTCCCCGGCTTTCTCTCCTGACAGGTGAACACGCCCTATTCTCGAATTCACGGTTTCACTGATTAACAGCCCGGTTTCGTTACCACTGGCGTCATATTCGATGAGGATGCCGTCGGAAAAAATATTGTTTTCCAGTACCAGCCCAACCTGCTGGGTATCGGTATCGTAGCGCCATACCCGTCCGTTGCGGGCCAGGGTAATGCCTTCAGCAAAGGCCCCCAGGCCTGATGACGCCTTTGGGTGACTAAACGGCTCGGTGATATAGATATGTTGGCCATCGCGGGAAATGTCCAGGTCATTACAGAACTGGAGAACGCGACTGTTGGAAGCCCCCAGGCTGGCAACGCCGGTCTGCTTGTAGGGTGGCAGATAAACGACTTCCTGATTGTCATCAGCGTGGTTGGGAATCTCAAGGCCGTCCGGGCGCAGATTCCCTGTTACTGGAACGCGGGTGACAACAGGGGTAAAGGTGCCACTTTTAAGGTCAAGTTTGTAAAGCCCCGGATCGTTTTCGTAGTCATGAAAATCCAGCCGGGCCATGCAGAAATACACCTGCCCGGGATTGTTGGGGTCAATTCTTGCTCCAGTCGGTGATACCGGCGAGTAAGCCAGTTTTTCCGAGCTTCCGTCATGGAGGTTAACCTTCCATATCCACTCGTCTCTACCGCTTACCAGGACATGTTTGCCATCAGGAAGTGGCAAGATTTCATCGTGTCCGGGAAGCTCTTCTGCCAGGGTGCGCCCTTCGCTGGCAATAACGTCACCTGCGGCCATCTCGGTAATTTCCTTTGGGGTATTACCAAAGACACGGATATCGCCAACCTCATGATAAGAGGCGGGCTCAGTCACGACCCAGCCAGACACCGCGGAAACAACAATGACCAGACCCAACAAGGATGTCATGCGACTACGTTTCATAGGTGAGCATCCGCAACAATCTGCACTTTTCCACCCGTCATGTTCTGGCTATACCACGAGAAAGCCGCAACACCATCACTCAATGGGAAGCTCTTTTGAATCTCGGTGACAAGGTCCTTGCCCATACCACTACGGATAGACCAGGCCACCATGCCCTTTTTAAGCAGGCTCATGCGATCCAGATAGGCATTGATCTCGAAGGTCTCAATTCTTCGCTCGGGAAAGAGGCTTTGCGGGGTAATCTCAACGGTGCCTGGCGTCATATAGCCATACATCTTCACGACCCCACCCTCCTTGGGAAGGGCGTTGAGCAGATGCTGCGGCATATCGCCCGCAACGCAATCAAAGGCCATGAAACAGCCCGTTGATTCACAGGCCTCCTTGAGCTCGTCCTCAAAGTTGTCCCGGCTGGAATTAATGACCTCCAGGGCGCCAGCATTGCGGCAAATATCGGCCTGTTCGTCTCGCCGGACGACAGAAATCACGCCAATACCCTTCTGCTTGCCAAGCCGGATCAGCAGTTTCCCCAGCGCGCTGGCCCCGGCGGTATTCACGATGGTGCTGGCGCCAGCACGACGAGCCACATCGAGCATCGTCAGGGCGGTCATGGGATTGGCAACCGAACAGGCTGCTGTGGCGAAATCCACATCCGAGGGGATATCGATCAGGTCCAGTGCATTGCAGATCACATACTCGGCAAACATGCCCGTGGCGTAGAACGCCACGCGGCTCCCTATCCTGACCCTGCCAATCAGTCCACCGCCAGAGGCAACAACAACGCCTGCCCCCTCAAAACCCAGATTTCTCGGGAAAGGCTCCCCTTCTGTTGCAGTGTAGATCCCCTGAACGTGATAAATATCATTCGGGTTGATCGTTCCGCGTGACACTTTCACAAGCACTTCCCCGTAGCCCGGTTTCGGTACCTTGACCGTATTCACCGCCAGGTATCTGGACAGCTGATCGGTTTCAGGAAAGGCCTCAACTGGCGCGGGTTGTAATGCCTGTAGCGACTGCATGAATTCGGGAATGTTCACCATCTTTCGACTCCAGATTTGTCCAGCACTTATCCCGCGACGGGGTGAGAGAGTTGACCATCGGCTTTCAGGTGAGGAACGTCGTTATCAATCCAGTAACAACGATCCGGCTCCACAACCAGAATTTCTTCGAACTTGGCTCCTCCTCCGCTCCAACCAATGTGTGGCTCAATCGCCCACACTCCGAGTTTCTTACCCACATTTTCTGCATTGATCGTCACGGAAGGGCCAAATTTCAGGAAGGCCAGATTGGCATCTACCGAAAACCAGCCAAAGTATTTGCTACCCAGGCGGCGTTCCTTGCCTTTTTTGGACTTAACCCGAAAGACACGGTGCCCCAATGTGCAAAAAGGGTATTTGGAGTGAATATTGTCGTAACCCGCAGCAGCAATGCGCCGATCAACCTCAAGCCAGATTTCAGCCGGGGTCATCTCGCTCATGAATAGCCGGGGGATTTCAGAACGTAGCTGGAGCAAGAACTCCCGGGCAATGTCCAGCTCCCGATTCGGCCCAATGGACAAGGTATAGCCCACATCCCCAATGTACCCATTAACAATGGGGGCAACGTCGAGGATGGCGGTGGCACCGTATTCCAGTTTCCTGTCACCAGGATGGTAATCATCGTAACTGGTGTATTCATCGAACCTGGCGTGGTTACCGAACCAGGCAAAGGGCCGATGCAGGTAACGCTCACTGCCGTGCTCTTTCAGGTAGCCTTCCAGTAGCCCGGCGGCTTCCTTTTCTGTCATGCCTACTTTAAGCAGCTTCCCGACATGCAGCACCGTGTCATTGGCTAATCGCTGGGCATCACGATATCCCTGCAGCGCTTCTTTCGGGGGCACGGCATCGGCGCCATGAGAGAATTTCGAAAGCCTGATGGCAATCCACCGGTATAACCGATCAAAAAGGCTGGTAGGTTTTTCGAAGAATCCAATAGGCATGCCCTGCTCCAGTGTTGTCAATTAGGCAATGATTCACCTCACTATTGTTGATCGTCTGGCGTGTGACGTATTGACTCAAACACGGTGGTGTTGACCCACCTTTCGTTGAGCCATGTTGGGTCATAGCAACTGGGATTGGGTCAATACCCAGTTGCCCTGCAGGGTTACTATGCGGTGATATTGGATTTTGATGGCCTTCAAGGCCATTGGAACAAGGAGCCCCAATGAGCATCCGTATTCATCACCTGAACTGCGGCACCATGTGCCCGCTCTGCGACCGACTGATGAACAATCAGGACGGGCAGATTTTCAAGAAGGGAAAACTGGTCTGCCATTGCCTTCTTATCGAAGCACCGGACGGGCTTATCCTTGTCGATACCGGCCTTGGTACCCACGACATCGATCAGCCAAGAAAGCGATTGGGCCTCGCCTACCCGCCTATTTTCCAGCCGCGGCTGGACTATCAGGAAACCGCCCTGCACCAGATTCAGCAACTAGGCTTCAAGGGATCCGATGTGAGGCACATCGCTCTCACCCATGTGGATCTTGATCACGCTGGCGGGTTATCTGATTTTCCCCAGGCGCAGGTTCATATCTTCAAGCCTGAACTGGAGCAATTGCTGAACCCTGGCTTTCGTGAAAAAAACCGCTTTCGGCCGATCCAGTTTGATCACCAGCCGGATTGGGTCGTACATGAAGAGCAAGGGGAAAACTGGTTTGGCTTCAGCAGCATACGCGCCATTCCGGGCCTGTCGTCGGACATTCTGCTGATCCCTCTGGTGGGTCATACACGCGGACATACCGGTGTCGCAGTCAAACAGGGAGAGCGCTGGCTACTGCACTGCGGTGATGCCTATTACCACCATAGCCAGGTTACGGAGAATCCGAGAGTCCCCTTTGGCTCAATGATGTTCCAGAAAGGGATTGCCTCATTGCCTTCCGAGCGCGTCAGGAACCTGCAGCGGTTACGTGAACTGGCACTCAATCATGCAGATGAAGTGTCGTTGTTTAGTTCCCATGACCCGGTTGAATTTGATCGCTATGCCGCACCGAGCCGCTGAATTGCCAGGAGAGCGAATAATGTCATCGCACAAAGAAACCATCGTCGTACGTAAGGATTTGGATTTCGGATTGATGTCAGAGGATATCCCGACCTATTGGCAAGACGGGGATCCCTATAAAACCCGCGTGTTTGATGCCATTCAGGCCACGTTTCCGGATGGTGAACGTTTCTTTATTTCCTCTGTACGGGCCTTCAAGGACAAGATTCAGGACAGTGTGCTCAGGCAGGAAGTCCGTGATTTTACCATGCAGGAAGGCCAGCACGGCATTGTTCACGCCAATTACAACAAGCGTCTGAAGCGACAGGGGATCCCGATCGAGAAGTTCACGTCTCGGATCAAGCGGGTAATGGACAAGCGACTTCAGGATAACTCGCCGGAATACAACATTGCGCTAACTTCGGCGTTCGAACACTACACTGCCATGATGGCTGAGCTGTTCTTTGCGCATAAATCATCCACCGAGGGTGCGGATGACCGAATTCGTGCCATGTTCGCCTGGCATGCTATTGAAGAGATGGAGCACCGGGCGGTGGCATTTGATGTGATGAAACGCGTCGCCAGGGTGGGTTATTTTCGTCGTGCTCTGGCCATGACCCATGTAACGGTTGGCTTTTCGTTGTACTCCCTGATCGCCCCTTTCTTCATGCTCAGGGCGGATGATTTTAGCCGCCGCCAATGTCTGTCAATGTTTGTGAAAGGCCTACCCTGGCAGCTGGATATTTATGCCCGCCTGCTTCCCATGTTGCTTACCTATTTTCGTCCCGGGTTCCACCCGGAAGATATGCCTGCCGTGCATAACTACGAGGCTTGGCTTAGCAAGTATGAGGAAAGCCATGATCCCATTGCGGCGGCAAAAGCGATGCACGAAGCCGCATACTAATCGGCGTTAACATCGGGGGCGCATTGGCCATGGCCATGTCGCTCCAGCTGATGATTCAGAAAGCAACGGGATTGCTTTTTCCTTTTAGCCATTGAGGCGTCATAGAACAAGCAATTCATCAGGTGCAGTCTGGTTCGAGCTGATATGCTCTATCGAAAGCAGATGGACCTATGAGACAAGAAGATGTCAGACAAAATGGCGCATGGGGCAGCAGACACCCACAGTGTAGCGGTGCACTTCGTTAAACTCGTGACCGACTTTATTGAATCCAGGGGCCTTTCTGCTGCCGGCCTGCTCGGTGAGGCAGATCTGACTCCGGACGATTTAAATGATCCTAATGGCCGAGTGTCTTTCACCAAGTTCGATCACCTGCTCAATCTCACTGCAAAGACCCTTGATGAACCCTGTCTGGGCTTGAAATTGGGTCAAAGCATCCGGCCCGGCCATCTGGGATCCCACGGTTTTGCACTCATGAGCTGTTCCACCGGTGCGGAGTTGATGCAGCAGCATATGCGTTATTCCATGCTCACCATTGATGCCGCCCATGTGGTGATCGAACAAAGTGGTAATGACTATATTCGTTATCTGAGAAGCAGTCTCCAGGACGGGGCAAAACTGGGTCGGTTGCAGGACGAGCTGAATATGGCAACCACGGTTGCCATGGCCCGCTGGTTCACCAACCGCAACGATCTAGCCCCCAAATGGGTCTCGTTCCAGCACCCGGAGCCTTCAGACACCACGCAGTATTCCGCGTTTTTTAACTGCCCGGTACATTTCTCCCGGCCTGAAACCGCGGTCTGCGTTGATGGTTCTTACCTGCTTATCACCCTGCCCCACGCCAATCCCCAGCTTCGGCAGATGATGGACGATGTCTGTGCCGGCCTGGTAAAGCAACTGGGTACCGCGCTGGAGCCGGGCTGGGTCGCACAGGCCCGCCAGTTGATATTGAAATCGTTCAAAGAAGGGCTACCGGACATCGCCAGTGTTGCCGATGCGACCAACATGAGCGAAGAAGAGCTGAAATCCCAGCTGGCCCAACGCGGCACCAGTTTCCGGGGGTTTGTTGATGAGTTGAGGCAGGCTCTGGCACTGGGCTATGTCAGAGACCCGAGCCTGAGTCTGGTTGATATCGCCTACCTGCTCGGGTTTTCAGAACAAAGCGCCTTCCAGAGGGCCTTCAAGCGCTGGACGGGGAAGACGCCGGGGGAATATCGAAAAAATTGAATCAATGCAAATTAGTGGTTTTTTAGGGCTGAATCACTCCGTTTGAACGCCATCAACGTCCAGGTGGCTCCGGCCATATCCAGCGTAGCAAACAGGACAATGGCAATTTCAGCTTCGCCCTTGATCCACAAAGCAATAAACACCAGTGCAGCAAAATATCGCTGTGCCACGGTAATCAGGTAAAGCTCCGCCAGGGCAAAACGGGCGATACAGAACTGGAATACCCCAATGATAAAGGCCAGAAGACCAATCACCCTGGCCATCCAGAAGTACTCGCCATGTTCCAGTTGAAACAGATCGAGCAACACTCCGGGAACAGTCATGAGACCGAGCCCTGGGATAGCCATCATATAAAGCCCGAACACCGTTAAACTGGTTCTTGCTGCATGAGCTGCACGATTTATGTCTTGATTCATGACTCACCTTCCCTTTCCATCATGAAACCAGCGGACAGCTCAGCAACAATCTCTGCTGCTGGCTTGATGCTATGGATGCGCCCAATATGCTCGCCCGCGTAGATGGCGGTTGAATTAAGCAGCTTATCTTTCTGCCCTCTGCTGAGCATGGCGGGTGAAAAGAACGGCACCCCCGGTTTCTGGATTGAGGATATGCTGGATTTCATCGGTACAAGCTTGCGGGTAAACCCAAAACTCGTATTGAGTGCTTGTAACCACCATGGAATGCTACCGTCTTCCCGACACCAGCGTTCGGTTGCCTTGTTCGGCACTACCCGGTGTAGATCCGGCCAACCGAACCCAAACAGGTGAGTCAAAATGGTATTGTCTGCGGCCAGGAGTGCATTCCGATAGGCATCGTGAATGTGACTTTCCGGTGTCAGGAGAAAACGGGTACCGGTGCACACACCATCCGCTCCAAGTTTCGCTACTCTAGCAGCATCATTGGCTGTGTAGATGCCCCCTGCTGCAAAAACAGGCAGTGTTGATGCCAGCTCGGCAACTTCGGGCAACAGCGCTTCAAGCCGCTCCTCGGCTCTTACATGGCCGCCAGCCTCTATACCCTGGACGATGATGCCATCAACACCCGCATCAATAGCTTTACGCGCCTCTGACACGGCCCCTACTTGCTGGAACACAAAGACGCCATGCTGTTTCAGCGTGCGGATCTCACGTGTCCCATCCCCCCAGAACAGGGTAACGATAGGTACCTGCTGTCGAATGACGACTTCCATGTGCTTCGCCCTGGTATAAGGCAACAGCAAATTGACGCTGATCGGGTTTCCCTCTGCCCGGGCGCGGGTACGCTCAATCATTCCCTCCCACACCGACACATCATGCAGGCCGAGCGTTCCAATCCCGCCCGCTGCTGATACCGCGCCTGCCAGCGCTGGGCCAGATGCACTGGTCATTCCGGCCTGCATGACAGGAACGCGCACACCCAATGAGTGCAACCTGCTTAATGCCTCCTCCGCGCGGATCTGTATCGTCGGGGCTGCGCTTAACTGATCACTTTGCTTGTTCATTGTTCCTGCCTCCTGTGCCAGTGACATCAAGCTGTTGATGCCGAGAGGTTGTCTCCCACAAAACGCCAGTTCACCAGTTGCCAGAACGCGCCCAGATAACCGGGCCGGGCATTGCGGTAGTCGATGTAATAGGCGTGCTCCCACAAGTCGCAGGTCAGCAGTGGAATGTCGTCGCCCGTTAGCGGGGTTTCAGCGTTACTGGTGTTGACGATAGCCAATGATCCATCTGCTCTTTTGACTAACCAGGTCCATGAAGAGCCGAAGTTGTTGACCGCTTTCTCATTGAATTCGGCCTGGAAGTTCTCGAAGGACCCAAAAGCAGCGTCGATGGCATCAGCGACGGCTCCCTCTGGCAGGCCCCCGCCATGGGGACTCAGGCCGTTCCAGTAAAAGGTGTGGTTCCAGATCTGTGCTGCATTATTGAAAATGCCGCCGCTGCTGTTTTTGATAATCTCTTCCAAAGACTGGTTTTCGAGGTCGGTTCCCTCAATAAGGCCATTAAGCTTCACCACATAGGTGCTGTGATGTTTTCCATAGTGGTATTCCAGTGTTTCCTTCGAGATATGAGGAACCAACGCACTAATGTCATAAGGAAGCGGGGGCAGTTTGAAAGCCATGGAATGATCTCCTGTTAATACGGCTTGAATTGCGATAAATCGTTTAACTAGCGCGGAATTTGGGTAATCCAATATCTCCTTTGGCGAAGTTGCTCAGCATGTAGCAGAGCGCCACCTTGAGGACTGATTCCCTTGGGCGGGCCTGACCTTGTCGCGCAATTCTCTTGAGCTGGTGTGAGTACCAGACGATTTCCATCATCCCGGACCGGTCGACCGCTTTTACGCCAGATCGTCTCGGGGTGACTTCATACTGCGGGTCCAGCCCCGCCAACAACCGCTGCGGTACCGCAGCATCAAGGCTGAACAACCGTGCAAGCCCAACCAGATCCAGCCCTCCACCTTCGAGAGCTTCATTCATTCCCGCCACGGACCGGAATCCACCAGTCACCATCAAAGGCACCGATGTCTGCTCGCGAACCTTCTCGGCAAAATCCAGGAAGTACGCTTCGCGCTTGCGGGTGCTCTGTTTTACAGGCTGCTGGACACCGGTGAATGCAGGATCTTCGTAGGTGCCACCTGAGATCTCAATCATGTCGATACCCGCCTCTGCAATCGCCAGCACCGCTTGCATCGATTCACTTTCGTCATACCCGCCTTTCTGAAAATCTGCCGAGTTCAGCTTGATACCAATGGGGAAGTCCTCTCCCACCTCATCACGAATGGCGTAGTACACCGCCATCAAAAAACGACGGCGCTTCTCCGGTGTTCCCCCCCAATAGTCGTCACGCTGGTTCAACTGTGGTGAAAGGAACTGATTAATCAGATAACCGTGTGCGGCATGGATCTGCACACCGCCAAAGCCAGCCTTCTTGGCGATGCGCGCGGTATTGGCAAAGCGGGCAATGACGCCCTCGATTTCTTCGGGACAAATTTCCCGGGGCGCGGGGAAGTAAGGCGCAAGCTCTTGCTTGAAAGGAATGGCAGATGGCGCAAGGTTCTCTCTGTTCAAGCCATGCATGGCCTGCCTGCCAGGATGGTTAATCTGCATCCACAGTTGTGTGCCGCCGATACTGCCGCGCAGTGCCCACTCACGAAGGAGATCGAGGTGGCGCTCATCTTCGACCACCACATTACCTGGCTCACTACGGGCGTTACTGTCGACCATGACATTGCCGGTGATGCTGAGACCGGCCCCGCCACGGGCCCAAGCCTCATACAGCGGCAGCAGCCACCGTAACGGAGTGCCATTGGCATCACCCATGGATTCGTGCATGGCGGCCTTGACGATACGATTCGGGATTACCGTGCCGGTCTTAAGCGTCAACGGTTCGGCAAGCCGGGCCGAATGGACAGAGGTCGAAGAAGATGTATGGAGAGTGTTCATTGGGCCCTCGCATCGGCTGGGTTTGATACAACCCATGCTAGGAACTGGCCCTTTGGCTAACAAACGATGGTTACTACGCCATGGTTAAGCAGAGCTTAACCATGGCGATTAACTTAACAGTGAACGTACCCAAGTGAAGGCGTCCTGGAGTAGCTCGGTCTTGCTACTGCCGGTGCGAAACACAAACCAGGCCTTGAGAGGGGTTGGCACGGGAGGCAGCACAGCGGTAAAACGGTTGCCTGGCCAAACGGCTTCAATGGACGTACCAACAGGCAAGAAACTCAACACCACCCCCAGCCCACGCTCAGCGGCATGCAGGGCAGCTAAATCAGAATCCACCAGCAACGCCCCTTTGCCGTTAACCTCCCCTTGCCCCAAAAGGGCACCAAGGTCATCCCAACCGAACTGTTCGTGGCGGCGGCGGATCAATGTGTGCTGTTCGAGATCCTGAATTCCCTCTATCGGGTGCTGCGCAAGCAACGCTGGCGAAGCCAGCAAAACCGCCTCACACTCGCAAACTGGCCAGGCAGTTAGACCTGCCCATTTACCACTCCCCACGCGTATCGCCGCATCAATCCCAATGGCATCAAAATCGACCACATCCATACTGCCTTCGATGGAGATACTGACGTCAGGGTGACTGGACTGAAAACTTTCCACTTGAGGCAACACGAACTCATGAGCGATCAGGGGGGTCATGCTGAGCCTCAGCTCCGGTTGACCGAATTCGTGCACAAACTCTGCATGACCCTGCCGGTATATAGAGAGTGTTTTTGACGCTACCTGGAAAAACTGTGCTCCAGCATCGGTGAGCTCAATACGCCGGGTTAAGCGCAGAAACAGCGGTTGGCCGAGCAGCTCTTCAAGCTGCTTGATTTGCTGACTGATCGCAGAAGTGGTTAGGTGCAACTCTTGGGCTGCCTTGCTGAAACTGAGTAGGCGAGCAGACGCCTCAAATGCGGGAAGCAATTGTAAGGGCGGTGGACGTTTTGAAGCCTTCATTAGGAATTCCCACTTTTCAACAGTATCACTCCAACCTGGATGTCAGCTCAAGAGAAAGGCCTTAAACTAACACTCGCGTGCCCCCTGTTCCATTCATCCCAGATACCACGCGAGAGCTGTATTCGGCAAAATATTGCTTGGATCTGATAGATAATGTGGGTCCATCTCTATATTAAGATTCTCTTTCATCTACATCATGGATACACAGAACGCATATAACGAAAGTCATTAAGCCTCTGTAGCCAGCACAATCGTGTTTGTTAATCGCCGTGAACAGACCAAGAGGAATAAAACTCCAATCCCAAGCACTGCTAGAGGACGTTCAAGCTCTGGGCGAAAGCGCCAGGGAAAAGTGATAACTGAACCATCTCAAATGTCACAACAGGAAAATCAAACGCTGTCCAGCGTTAGCCGCGGGGCCTAAGACAGCCTAAGATGATTAGATTGTCCTGTGAGAGTCTTCTATGTCTTCCGCTTTCTGGTTCCCGATTGCCGCCGTCCTCGAAATCGCTGGCTGTTTCACTTTCTGGATGTGGCTTCGCCAAGGCCAAAGCCTGTGGTGGGTACTGCCGGGGCTGGTGGCGCTTGCCGGTTTTGCCTGGGTGTTAACCCAGGTAGAAAGCGACTTTGCCGGGCGCGCTTATGCGGCGTATGGCGGGGTCTATATTGTGGCCTCGCTGCTCTGGGGAATGTTGGTGGAAAAGCAGCCCCCCAGCTGGGCGGACATGGCCGGTGTGGTACTGTGTCTTGCCGGGGCGACAGTCCTGTATTTTTCGCCTGCCTTTGGCCGTTCATTGTGATGAAAACAGGAGTGCAGCGTTGGCCAGTCATCCGCCCGATCTGACCCGGGGTTCCATTTCACGCGCCCTGCTTACCCTGGCATTGCCCATTGTCTTCGCCAACCTGCTGCAGACAGCCTATCAGCTGACCGATACGTTCTGGGTTGGCCGCTTGGGGGCGGATGCGGTTGCCGCGGTGTCCCTGAGTTTTCCGGTGTTGTTTTTTCTGATCTCGCTGGGTGTCGGCCTCGCCATTGCCGGCACCATCATGGTGGCGCAGAACAAGGGCCGTGGTGATCTGGATGCGGTGAATCATGTGTCTGCCCAGGCGTTGCTGGGCGTGTTGGTGATGTCGGTGTTGCTGGCTGGTATCGGCTTTTATGTGGCGGCGTTTCTGGTGGATTTTCTCGGGGCGTCGGAGACGGTACACCCCCAGGCGACGGAGTATCTGGAATATTCCTTTATTGGCCTCCCCTTTCTGTTTGCCTATGTGATTTTCCAGTCGCTGATGCGCGGTGTGGGGGATGCACGCACGCCGCTATGGATTGTGGCCGGCACGGTGTTGCTCAATTTCGTACTCGACCCGCTGCTGATCATGGGCTATGGCCTGGTGCCGGCGCTGGGTGTCAGCGGCGCAGCAGCGGCAACGGTGGCGACGCAGGGGCTGGCGGCGCTGATCGGGCTGATCATGTTGTTTTCGGGTCGTTACGGCATCCATCTTCGTTTGGTACAGCTGAAACCGGATTTTCCGCTGCTTTGGCAATTGCTGAAGCTGGGCCTGCCTGCAGCAGTGGAACAAGCGACGCGGGCACTCGGGTTGATGGTGATGACCACCCTGGTGGCGGGCTTTGGCACCGTGGCACTGGCGGCCTACGGCATTGGAACACGCATGCTCAGTTTCGTGATCATTCCGGCATTGGGGCTTTCGCAGGCCACGTCCACGGTTGTCGGTCAGAACATGGGCGCGGGGGAGCTGAAACGGGCGGAACACACCACCTGGCTGAGTGGCGCGATTGCCTTTGTCGGGTTGAGCCTGGTGGGGATACTGGCTTTTGTCTTCGCCGAACCGCTGGTGCGTTTATTTATCCCGGATGCGGAGGCGGTGATTCAGGAAGGCAGCCAGTTTGTCCGTATTACCGCCCTCGCCTACGGCGTGCTGGGGGCGCAGATTGTGGTCACCGGGGCGTTTCGTGGCTCGGGCAATACGCTGGCGGCGATGGCGATTGCATTGGTGTCGCTGTGGATGTTGCAGTTCCCTATCGCCTGGCTGCTGACAGAACGCACCAGCCTTGGGGTCACCGGGGTGTGGATTTCCTATCCAGTACAGAGCGTGCTGACGGCGCTGATCGCCTGGATCTGGTTTGTGCGCGGAGGCTGGAAGCACCGCCAGTTTGTCGGCGTGCCACCGGCAGAGATTCGGGTTTCCCAGTACCCCACGGAATCAGTGGCCAGCACCGGCCGCTGATTCCAGAGGGATCTGACATCCGCGTCAGTGGCTTTCGTGATGAAAGCGGTAGGTGAGATTCAGCTGTACCCGCGGGGCTTCGCTGCGATCGCCGTCCTGCCGGTCACGCAGACCGTAGGACACTTCAGCGCCATAACTCAGGCGTGGGGTGTGCTGATAGACCGCCGTGAGTGTGCCGTAACGGCTGCGTCGCATGGCCGCGGCAGGTAATGCGGCATCGGATTCCACCACCACCTGCCCGGCGACCATGGCCAGGGTCCAGTCTTCCAGCGCTTGCCATTCCCCTGCCAGATACCCGCCCTGGCTCACCAGGGGTTGCAGGCCATCAGCGAAAACATAGCCATCCATGCTGCTGTCACCGAAGCCCGACAGGTCGTTGTAGTAGTGGGCCATGCCTTCGCCATAGCTGCCGCTGGCCAGCAAACGCAGGGTATCGGTCAGCGACAGCGCGCCACTCAGCACGCCCCCTGTGGCGGTGGTAAACTGCTGGTCGCCGTTGGCAAACTCCACCCCGATTTCACGGTTTACGATACCGGCTTTTACATGCCCGAGAGTGAAATCCTGAGTCCAGGTGGCGATGACATCCGGCCGGCGGCCTACGGCACTGCTCTGGTTTGCTGGGTCCTGGATTTCGCTGTTCGGATCTTCCAGGGCCAAGGTCCAGTGATCGGTCTGCCAACGAATGCCGGTTTGCCGCGCGAAGATGGCACTGTTAGGCCCCTGTGCATCAAGCGTCAAAGGCCAGGCTTTGCCGTCCAGCAAGGCGGTAAACCCATAGCCGGCCCGCAGAGCCCCGTGTTGAAAGTAGAAATCACGAATGCGCAGCTCGTAGCTATCCAGGCTGCCAAACAGATCGGCGGCGAAGACCATATGCGGCCCTTCGCTCTCGCCCACACGGAAGCCCAGCTGGCTGTTCTTGGCATTCAGGTTGAATTGCTGTTGATGGGTGTCACCGCCCGGTATGGTGCTGGGTATCAGTAACTCATCAAAGCCGGCGTCTTTGTCGTCGTAGATGGCGTCGACACTAACCTTGCCAAAGAAGGCAAGCGGCATGGAAGGGAAGCCCGACGTTGAAGCAGGTGAATCGATCTGCGCCTTGAGGGCATCGAGCTGTTGCTGAAGACGACGAATCTCTGCCTGGGTGTTATCCGCCCAGGCATCGCTGGCCAGGCTGATACCTGCCAGTGCCGCCATCCAGACAGTGGGTTTCACTGTGGACATACTGTTCTCCCGAGGACTGCCGGATCACGGCAGTGGTCATTCGGTTCCCCGCTTTCCCCCTGAGGCCTTTTGAGCGTTATCGGTATGGTCGGCGTGCGAGGAGTAACCGTTTACACGAAGCAATTAAAAGCCGCGCAGGATACGGATTCAGTTCCCCCCTGACTACTAAACAGCCTGTATCAGCGGCAACGGTTTTGCGTTCTCCCGATCAGTGGTATGCAAAGCGGGGTTATTGGCCGGGCAATGACGGGCATGGGTCCAGAAACTCGGACGCACCTATAACCGGCAACAGGCATTCACATTGCCAGTGTTCATTGGCGTCACCGTCTTATCAGGATCATGCTGGGCCCATCGACACATCAGGAATATTGGGATGACGACCAGGCAATGGTGGCACTCCGGACTGGTCTGGGTTGCGGTGGCAACCTTTGCCATGGCCTTCAAGGGCATCTTCGCCCGCATTATTTATCAGTATCAGGTGCCAGTGAATGCGCTGCTGATCTGGCGATTCTGTCTGGCCGTTCCCCTATTCTGGCTGATTGCGAGGTGGATCAATCGGCACCAGCCACCCGTCCGGTTGTCCGTTCGGCAATGGGCGGTGTGTGCGTTCACCGGGGCCCTGTTCTTTGTCAGCGCCTGGTGTGATTTCCATGCAATTGATGCGCTGGGCGCCAGCATATCGCGCATGGTGCTGTACCTCTTTCCTGCTCTGCTGATGCTGGCCCAGTCCGTGGAACAAAGACGCCTGCCTGGCCCACGGCAGTTGGCCATTTTTCTGGTGGCCTGGATGGGTATCGGCATGCTGTTGTTACCCGGTTGGCATGGTGGAGACATCAGTGCCCTTGGCCTGTTGTACGGCTTTGGCGCAGCACTGTGCTATGCCGCGTTCTGGCGTACCAGCCAGTCGTTGATGAAACCGCTGGGTTCAGTGCGCTTCAACCAGCTTTCCAATACCTTCACGCTGTTACTCATGATGGCACTGCTGCTTCCCACGGTGTCTGCGGATGACCTTGTTGTCAGCCTGCCAGCCTTTGGTTGGATCGTGTTGCTGGTCCTGTTCTCCACCGTGTTGCCCTTTTTTGTCTTGTTTGAAGGGTTGAGTCGTGCAAATGCTGCCGAAGCGGGCGTGGTTTCCATGTTCGGGCCGGTGGTCACCGTCAGCGTGGCGATTATGGTGTTTCCGGATGAGCAGCTCGGGTTGCTGCAATGGTGCGGCGTGATTCTGGTGTTATTGAGCATCGGGGCACTGACATTGAAGAAAGCGGCACCCGCCTCCCCGGCCAAGGACGCCTGACCTGCCCGGATGTGACCCTTCCCGGCAGGCGACGTCATTGCTGCTTTCAGCCCAGGGTTTTTATGATGTGACTCACTAGGGAGCCTCTGAATAACTCCTTGCA
>NZ_AQOQ01000022.1:0-55716 GCF_002888555.1 Alcanivorax sp. MD8A
GCTCACAGCTCACAGCTCACAGCTCACAGGCGCGAACCGGTCGTTGGCGGCGCGGCTGGAACGTCTGCCGTGTGGCAACGATCAAGGGTCGTGTTGTAGCTTGTAGCTTGTAGCTTGTGGCTTAATGTCCCTTCACGTTTTGCCGGACTCCCCATGCAACCCAGAGATACAAAACTTCGCCCCCAATTCGTCGCCTTTATGGTGGTGCTGGCGGTGCTGGGTGTGGGGCATGAGTGGGCGAACCCCTGGCTGGAATTTGATCGTGCAGCGATAGAGCAGGGCCAGGTATGGCGGATTGTGACCTGCCATCTGGTGCACTTGAATGTCTGGCACCTGCTGTTGAATCTGGCCGGGTTGCTCTTGTGCGGTGTGTTTTTTACGGACTTGCTGGACCGCTGGCGTTTCTGGGGTTGGCTGGGGTTCTGCAGCCTTGTGGCAGGTTTGGCTCTGTATGGCCTGGATAGCCAGCTGCGTTATTACGTCGGCTTGTCCGGTATTCTTCACGGTTTGTTGGTGCTGTGCCTGTTGCTGGGCTGGCGGGGCAATCCGTGGTTGCATTCTTTGGTTCTGTTGATCATTGCCGGGCGTCTGTTCAGTGAGCATAGCCCGGGCTATGACATCAATTACCTGCACAACTGGATTGATGGCAGTGTGTATGTCAATGCCCATCTCTATGGGGCCGTGTCCGGTATGATGTTGTGGGGGCTGCTATGGGGGAAAGCGTGTGTTGCCAGACAAAAAGAACAACAACGACAGTGATAGTAGTGAGACGTCCCAACGGGGGGGAATAGGGGGCTATCTGTTCGGCGGGATTTTCCTTTTCGCCGGGCTGGCAGTGATGGTTTATGTGGCGGTGTTGCCCGGGGTTCGCTACCTGCAATCAGGGTTCTGGGAACGGGTGCCTGCCACGGTGTTAAGCAGTGAGCTGCTCACCAGTCGCTCTGACGGCTCTACGACCTATTCAGTGAGCGGATCCTACCGCTATCGTTATCTGGGGCGTACTTACACCAGTACCCGGATCAGCCAGTACAGTGGCTACGACAACTTCGATGATTATTGGCAAAGCCTTTCGGGCCAGCTTAATCATGCCCGCTCGCGCAATCGTACGGTAATGGCCTGGGTGAATCCTTCTGATCCGGCACAGGCTTACCTGGATCGTTCCTTTCGCTGGAGCTCGCTGCTGTTCGGTCTGACGTTTGGCGGCGTTTTTGCGCTGGTCGGTGGCGGCATCATTTTTTTGATGCGTCGTGGCGTGAAAGAAAAAGCACAGACTCAGGCCACTGGCCGCTATGGCAGCCGGGAAAAATCCGGTCATTGGCTGATGATCGGCTTCGGCGCCATTTTCATCCTGTTGCCTTCCCCTGCGTACCTGCAAATCTGGAAAGAGGTCAGCCGCGGGGATTATGCCATTGTGCTGGTGTTGTTGTTCCCCATGGTGGGGGGCGGGATTGCGTTGGCCGGTTGGAAAATGCGCCAGAACTTCCGTCACTTCGGGCCAACGCCTCTGGTGCTGGACCCTGAGCCGGGCCACGCTGGTGGTCAGGTTGGCGGGCAAGTGCATCTGGGGCGTGCCCTTCCCGACCAGGCAGCGTTGACCATCTGGCTGAGTTGCGTGCGTTGTTACTACAGCGGCTCGGGCAAGGATCGCAAGACCCGTGAGGACGTGCTTTGGCAGACCCGTCAGCGGGCCTGGTGTCGGCCTGCCCAGAACGGCACTGATATTCAGTTCTGTTTTGATGTGCCTGCCGATCAACCAGTGACCCGTGATCGCGAGCGCAGTGTGACCGGCAGGCAGGACTGGATTCGCTGGCGAGTGGCCCTTGAAGGGGATGTGGAGGGGCGCGAGCTCAAACGTAGCTGGGAAATACCGGTAGCGGCGGGCAGTAGTTCCAGCCGTTACCAGTTGCCGGAAGCCCATGTGGACGCTGACGAACGGGACCGCGAATTACAGGCACTGCAGTCTGCCAATGAGCAGATTCGGGTGGAACAGACCGGGCAGGGTTTGTATCTGGAAAGTCGGGCCTGGCGCCATCTCCCCATGAAGCTGGGTTTGCTGGTCTTTGGCGGCATTTTTGCCGGTGTCGGCACTGGCCTGCTCGTGGCGGCGGCGTCGGAGGGGGTCATGCTTTACTTTATGGGGGGCATATTTGCGCTGATCGGCTATCTTATTGTGTTTAGCACGCTCTTTACGCTGGGGCGTAGCCTCCAGGTGTGGGTCCGGGGCAGTGAGGTGAAAATCGTTCGTCGCTGGCTGGGCCTGCCCCTCTATCGCCGAGAGGGACGGTTGCTCCGGGCAGAGCAGATCAGCCTTCATGCCGGCATGAGCAGCACCAGCGAAGGACGCAAGACGGAGTATCTGAGTCTGCAGGCCCAGGTAGACGGCAAGACCCTGCGGTTGGCTGAGGGTATCAAGGGGCGCGAGGTTGCGGAGGCCCTGCGCGAAGCCGTGTTGAGAGCCCTGCGACTGGTGTAGACTAAACACCATTACAGAAGCCCGATTAGGGGTAAGCTACAAGCTACAAGCTGCAACGCGGAAGGAGGCTGCCGCACATTAAGAGGTCTGTCGTCCGCGCCCCAGGCTCCGAGCGCGGCTCCAGCCTGACAAAACCTGATGGCGGTCCGCGCGTTGTAGCTTGTAGCTTGAAGCTCTTCACTTTCAAAGCGAGCCCGGCTGCCCCTTATTTTGCGAGAGACGACAATGAGCAAAGATCGCCTGATCGTGTTTGATACTACCCTCCGTGACGGAGAGCAGAGCCCTGGTGCCACCATGGACCAGGACGAAAAGCTGCGCATTGCCAAAGCGCTGGAACGCATGAAGGTGGATGTCATCGAGGCCGGTTTCGCGATTGCCAGTCAGGGCGACTTTCATTCGGTCAAGGCCATTGCCGATACCATTCGCGAGTCCACTATCTGCTCCCTGGCGCGGGCCAAGGAAGCCGACATCGACCGCGCAGCCGAAGCGCTGGCCGGGGCCGAGTCCGGGCGGATTCATACTTTCATTGCCACCAGCCCGATCCACATGCAGCACAAGCTGCGGTTGGCGCCGGATCAGGTCATTGAACATGCGGTAGCCGCGGTGAAACATGCGCGCAACCATATGGCCGATGTGGAATTCTCCTGTGAGGATGCCGGCCGTTCTGAAATCGATTTTCTGTGCCGTATCATCGAAGCAGTGATTGACGCCGGGGCCCGCACCATCAATATCCCGGACACCGTGGGTTACGCGATTCCGGAGCAGTTTGGTGACACTATTGCGCAGTTGCTCACCCGTATTCCGAATGCGGACAAGGCGATTTTCTCTGTGCATTGTCACAACGACCTGGGGCTGGCGGTAGCCAATTCCCTGGCTGCGGTCCAGGCCGGTGCGCGTCAGGTGGAATGCACCATCAACGGCCTCGGGGAGCGAGCGGGCAACGCCTCTCTGGAAGAGATTGTGATGGCGGTGCGCACCCGTCAGGATCTGTTCAACGTGGACACGGGCATCAATGCCCGCGAGATCGTGCCGACCTCCAAAATGGTGTCCCAGATTACCGGTTTTCCGGTGCAGCCGAACAAGGCCATCGTTGGCGCCAATGCCTTTGCCCATGAATCGGGTATTCACCAGGATGGCGTGCTCAAACACCGCGAAACCTACGAAATCATGTCGGCTGAGGACGTGGGTTGGCACACCAACCGCATGGTGCTGGGCAAGCATTCCGGCCGTGCCGCGTTCCGGGCGCGTCTGGACGAGCTGGGTATCAGCTTTGCCTCCGAAGCGGCCATGAACGAAGCCTTCCAGCGTTTCAAGGATCTCGCAGACAAGAAACACGAAGTCTTCGACGAGGACCTGCAGGCACTGGTCAGCGATACCAAAAAGGCAGCAGAAGAAGAGCATTACAAGCTGGTGCTGCTGGAGGCGACGGCGCGTACCGGTGAAACCCCGGAAGCACGTGTGGTACTGAACATCGCTGGCCAGGAAACCATGGCCACGGCCACTGGAGCTGGCCCCGTAGACGCGGCCTTCAAGGCCATCGAATCCATGGCGCAAAGCCACAGTACCCTGCAGCTGTACTCGGTCAATGCCATCACCGCCGGAACCGACAGCCAGGGTGAGGTGACCGTGCGTCTTGAAAAAGGAGGGCGTATCGTGAACGGTCATGGTGCCGACACCGATATCATCACCGCGTCCGCCAAGGCCTACCTGAATGCCCTGAATCATTTCGCCGCGGGTCTCGAGCGTGCTCACCCGCAGGCCGCTGACGGCGTATGAATATTCCTGGCGTGATAGTGGGGTGCGTCAACGGTGTCAGCACCGAGGAATCGCCCCATGAATGAAGCTTACCGGCAAAGTTACTTGCAGGCCCTGGGGCTGACGCCTTGGGTGGCCCGTGCGCCACTACCCGGTGCCGCGCCGAGTCCGTGGTTGGAGTGGGAAGACGAGACCGAAAATTCTGCCTCCCCTGCGGCAACGCCGGCATCGTCTGATCCGGTGGACCCGGCCCCTGCGCACCAGTCCCCGGCGCCTTCGGTGTCCTTGAAGGATTCCCTTCAAGAGGCCCCCAAACCGAAAGCGGTGGCGGCAACCGCTGACGCCCCTGCGCCCCAGAAACCGGTCCCTGTTCAAGGCAAGGGACTCACGTTCACGCTGGAAGCCCATCAGGGCTCAGACACCTGGTTGCTGTGTGCCCAGGAAGATAGTCAGGCGCCTGGGCTCGGACGTTTTGAGGCTCCCTTGATGGCCAGCTTACTGGCCCTGTTCCAGGGGCGCCCCGGCCGTCCCCGTCGTTTTTACTGCCCGCTGACCGATCAGCCCATGCAGGCGGATGAAGCGGCCCAGGCGCTGGCGGCCTTTATTGCCGGGCTTTCGGCGCAAGCAGGGGGGAGTCGTGTGCTGATGCTGTTACCCGAGTCGCTCAATCAGGCGCTGTTTTCGCAACCGCGCTACCAGGCTTTTGATCTGGGTGGGCGCAAGGCTCTGGTAGTGAGTTCGCTCAGCGAAATGCTGGAAGATCCCGCCACGCACAAGAAAGCCAGCTGGCAAGCGATGCAGGAACACGGATTTGACGGCACCTGAGCTTCCCCTCGGGCCGGAGGTCATCCGCGCCATGGAACGGGACGATCTGGACGCGGTGCTGGCCATTGAAGAGGCCAGCCAGCTTACCCCCTGGAGCCGCAGCCACTTCCGGGACTGCCTGGATAATGCCAACTATTTGTGTCAGGTCGTGACGATCGGCGATGAGCTGGTCGCGTTTCTGATCCTGTCGCGTATTCTCGATGAAACCCATGTACTCAACATCGTGGTTGCCCCGCGTTGGCTACGGCGCGGCATTGCCCGACGGTTGTTGGTACAGGCCATGGATGCCGCCTGCGGTGATGCCATGACGGTGATGTACCTGGAGGTGCGCGAAAGCAACGTCAGCGCCCAGGCGCTGTATCGTTCGCTGGGTTTCGAGATAACGGGGATCCGCAAGAATTACTACCGCAAGGGGGATGGCCACGAGCATGCGGTGTTGATGCAATGTCTGCTGGGAGGCGGGCATAAGTGATAGCTACAAGCTGTGAGCTGTGAGCTGTGAGCTGTGAGCTGTGAGCTGTGAGCTGTGAGCTGTGAGCTACGCTTGGTTGGAAGGCAAAATCCAAAATAGTTCCCGCGTTTTTTAAGAAGAACGGAAATGCCTTCCAGATCGTTGAGTTCGGCGCAAATAAATAACCTGAGCACTTTGTAGGAACGTAGCGTAGCGAAGTAACGCACGTAGTGCGGCCCCGAAGTGGTGAGCGAAGCGAATAACCATGCTCGCATGGCGAACCGAGCCCAAGCGAGGTATAGATTCCAGAGCGAATGCAAAACACGGCGTGCAACCGATCTGCCCCTAGGCGACCAAAAGGATCCCAGAAGCTCATCTCGATCAGCCCTTAACGAGCTCCACAGGTCTCCAGAATGACCTCCCTTCTGTCGCCTCGCTGCGCTCGGCGGGGGCTCCAACAAGGGAGGGTCATGCTGGGTACCCGGACTGTCTCTGCAGGCTGACCAACAATGCGAGTGCACAAAAAAACGCACCTTGGGTGCGGCTATATATTGGCTGGCAGCGCGAGGCGAGGTGTCAGAATCCCCTGTACGGCCTCCCACGCGTTGTAGCTTGAAGCGTGTCTCTTGTCGCTAGCTCACTCCACCACCTTCCAGCCCTTTTCGGTTTCCCGGAAGGTCAGTACGCGCTGTTCCTCAAAGGTGTCGCCTTTCTGAAAATTACCGTACTCCACCCGCAGGGCGCTGAGAGCCATGATCATGGCGAAGCGGTCCATGCCTGACAGGCTTTCGTCTGCTTTCACCTGATTCGCATAGTCCGAAAGACTCTCCCGGGCTTCCAGTTCGTAGCTCACCTCGATGGTGTAGAGGCCGTTGCCATCTTCGTAGCCGTTGTGTTTCTCCACGGCGGCAATTTCCAGCAGCTCGGCAAGGTGGGCGTTTTCCAGTTCTGCTTCCAGTACCTTGCGGGCTTCGCCGGTGTCCGGATTCTGGCTGCAGGCAGTGAGCAGCAACGCCAGGGTAAGCAGGCAGGATAGTCGGGCAACAAGGTTCATGGCAGGGGTCCATCAGCAAAGTGAAAGTCTCACTCTAGCACTGCCGGCAAGGAGTCCCAATCCGGTGGCACCGGAAAAGCGTAAAAGCTGGACAGGCTGTCACAAATTGCCAACCATGGCAGCACTGACTGGATGGATCCAAGGGAGAATGCGCGTGTCAGAAACGCTTTTTCGCCGCCTGTTGATCATGGTGGCCCTGATCTTTTGTGGCGCACTGCTGGTGCTGGCGGGCCCGCCCTTGCTGGAGAACCCGGATATCATTGGGGCCTTCGCCGCCGGCTTCGTGAATCCCTTTGCGGCTGGCTATGCCACGGATGTAATCCTTTGCTGGGTGATTCTGGCCATCTGGGTGCTGTTTGAGCGCCAGCGCTACCAGATTCGCGGGGGCTGGCTGGCCCTTGTACTGGGGATCGTGCCCGGTGTGGCGGTGGGTTTCGCGCTGTACCTGCTGATGCGCCAGCGTCAGCTGAAAGGCTCGGGCATCGTCTGATCGCGCTGCGACAGGGGCGTAAGGCTGCTATACTCGCGCCCTCGAAATTGCCAGTCAGAGACCCGCTTCATGAGCCTGCAAGACCAGGTGGCCAAGCGCCGCACCTTCGCGATCATTTCGCACCCGGACGCCGGTAAGACCACCATTACCGAAAAACTGCTGCTGTACGGAAACCTGATCCAGAGCGCAGGTACCGTGAAGGGCAAGAAGTCCGGCAAGCACGCCACCTCTGACTGGATGGAGATGGAGAAGGAGCGGGGCATTTCCGTGACGACCTCGGTCATGCAGTTCCCTTACAAGGGCGCCACCGTCAACCTGCTGGATACCCCCGGGCACGCCGACTTCTCGGAAGATACCTACCGAACCCTTACCGCCGTGGATTCCGCCTTGATGGTGATCGATGCCGCCAAGGGGGTAGAAGAGCGAACCGTCAAACTGATGGAAGTCTGTCGTTTGCGGGATACGCCGATTCTTACCTTTATCAACAAGCTCGACCGGGATGTCCGTGACGGTATCGAGGTGCTGGATGAAATCGAGGACGTGCTCAATATCGAGTGCGCGCCGATCACCTGGCCCATCGGCATGGGCAAAAGTTTCAAGGGGGTCTACAACCTGCTGCGCGACACCACGGTGTTGTACAAAACCGGGCAGGGCCACACCGTGCAGGACGTGCGCGAGATCCAGGGGCTGAACAATCCCGAGCTGGATGCTGCAGTAGGCGCTGATTACGCCGAAGAGCTGCGCGATACCCTTGAGCTGGTGCAGGGCGCCAGCCACGAATTCGATCTGGAACGCTTCCTGGCAGGCAAACTGACACCGGTCTTTTTTGGTACTGCACTGGGTAACTTCGGTGTCGACCATATGCTCGATGGCCTGGTGGAATGGGCGCCGCCGCCCCAGCCGCGGGATGCGACCTCCCGGACGGTAGAGGCTGCCGAAGAGAAAATGACCGGTTTCGTGTTCAAGATCCAGGCGAACATGGACCCCAAGCACCGAGACCGGGTGGCCTTTATGCGCATCTGTTCCGGCAAGTACAAAAAGGGCATCAAGCTCAAGCAGGTGCGCACGGGTAAAGATGTACGTATTGCCGATGCGCTGACCTTTCTGGCGGGCGAGCGTGACAATGTGGAAGAGGCGTTTTCCGGTGACATCATCGGCCTGCATAACCACGGCACGATCCAGATTGGCGACACCTTCACTGAAGGCGAAGATCTGAACTTCACCGGGATTCCCCACTTCGCACCGGAGCTGTTTCAGCGCGTGGTGCTCAATGATCCGCTCAAAAGCAAGCAGCTGCATAAGGGGCTTACCCAGCTGGCCGAAGAAGGCGCGACCCAGGTGTTCTTCCCGCTGCGCAATAACGACGTGATTCTGGGAGCGGTGGGAACACTGCAGTTTGATGTGGTCGCCGCCCGTCTGAAAGGGGAGTACGGTGTTGACTGTCGCTATGAGCCGGTGAGTGTGGCCACCGCCCGTTGGGTGGAAGCGGACAGTGAGCGAGAGATGGCTGCGTTTGAACGCAAGGCCCATGATAATCTGGCCCGTGACGGTGCCGGCCACCTGACCTATCTGGCCCCGACCCGGGTCAACCTGCAGCTGGCGCAAGAGCGGCATCCGGATATCTTGTTCCGTGAGACGCGGGAAATCTGAGAAGGCAGTTAACAGTTAACAGTGAATAGTTAACAGCGAAAATCGTGGAGCTGCGAATCGGTGCGGGTTTTGCTCTTCATAGCTCATAGCTCATAGCTCGTGCCTTGTGGAGGTGGACATGGACGTTGATACCGCTCGCCAATATCTCCTCGGCAAGCCCGAAGCGATGGAAGACTATCCTTTCGGGCCTGATGTGGCGGTGATGAAGGTGAGGGGCAAGATGTTTGCCACCCTGGGTGAAGAGCAGGGAGAAGGGCGCATGAATCTCAAGTGTGACCCGGACCAGGCGCTGGCACTGCGTGATATTTTTGCAGCGGTGTTGCCCGGTTATCACATGAACAAGAAGCACTGGAACACCGTCAGGCTGGACGGTTCTATCCCGGTGGGCGAGATCGAAAGAATGATAGATCACTCCTATGCGCTGGTGGTAAAAGGCCTGACCAAAAAGGTCCGGGAAGGCATGGAAGTACGGCACGGCCGCGACGCCTTGTATGGCGTGCAGAATGGAGAGGACGCATGATGGCGGTCATCATTGGTGGACTGATTGTGATCTGGCTGGGGCTGACGATGGCCGCCGCCATGCTGCGCTGGCTGGGTATCGAGTTGCATTATCTGGCGCGCATCATCGCCCCGCTATTGCTGGCCGCCATGGAAACCGCGATGTTCCTGCTCGCGATTCCCGGTACCGAGCGCCTCCCGCTGGCGTGGCACTGGCCGATGACGGGGGGCCTGATCGCTGCCGCCTGGCTTGTGAATGGCGCGGTCAGTGGGCTGTATTGGTTCCAGCAGAGGCCACCTCAAAACGAGGCGGTTTCCGAATAGTCTCAGTGTCAGCTGATCAGGGTGGTGGCGAGCAGCAACATCAGCCCCATACCGAGGATGTCGGTGAAGGTGGTCAGGAAGATGCTGCTGGCGGTGGCCGGGTCTGCGCCGAAGCGTTTCAGCGTCAAGGGGACCAGCACCCCGAACAAGCCACTACCGATACAGGCCCCCGTCATGGCCACGATAATGACAACCCCCAGCATCACCGGTTGCGTGGCGCCAGTGGCCAGCGCATAGAGTGTCATGGCAATGCCGGCGACCGCCCCGGAAAGCACGCCGTTGAGTGCGCCGAGCAGGATTTCCTTTCGCAATAAACGGTGTACCGGGTAGTCGCGTAACTTACCGAGAGTGAGCCCTCGCAATGTGATGGCCATGGCCTGGCATCCGGTGTTGCCACTCTGGCCCGCCAGTACCGGCAGGAACACGGCCAACGCGACAATACGGGTGATGGTGTCTTCGAACAGCCCGACTACAAACGCCGCGGCAAAGGCCGTTAACAGATTGACCTGCAACCAGGGATGACGCATGCGAAAGGCGGAGAGTATCGGGGTATTGATCTGCTCTTCTCTCGCCACACCAACCTGAGCGCCTGCCTGGCCGCTGATCTCGGCGGCGATACGTTCGTAGAGTTTCCAGCTTCTGACAATGCCGATCAGCGTGCCGTCAGCATCCACCACCGGATAGCACGGATAGTGGCGGCTGAGTACTTCGGAAATGGCGTCCCGGATCGGCGTGTCCAGCGCAAAGGCGAACGGTTCAGCGATCATGATGTCTGCCAGGGTCTGGGCAGGCTTGGCGAGAATCAGATCCCGCATCACGACCACCCCGACCAGCGTTTGGTTGTCTGTCACGTAAATGTAGGTGATGTCGGCGATGTCCTTGGTTTTCACCAGAAACGCCAATGCTTCTGCGGCAGTGCTCTCGGGGGGAAGGATGGCGGGGGCCGGGGTCATTAGCTCGCTGATGCTTTTCTCAACCCCGGAAATGGCGGCATGGGTATCGCGAATGCGGCGAGGCTGATTGTCGAGGAGGTGGGCCGCCACGGAGGCAGCCTTCTCTGCGGGAAGTTGGCCGAGAACGGCCTGAATGTCGTCGCTTTCCAGTCGGGCCAGGAGCTGTGCGCCCTGCTCATCACTGGTCTCGCGAAGGGTTGCTGCAAGCGTGTCTAGCAGGCTGTTGAAAAGCCCGTTGCGTGCTCAGTCTTTCAGGCTGGTTCGCAATCTAGGCGCGCTTTTGATGGTGTATGTCCATCCATCGAAAAAGCGCAACAACGAGTGCGGGCCAGCCTGGAAGACCCGGAGGGCGCGACCTGAAGGGCCCATCTGCTGCGCTTTATCGCTAGGAAAGGGAACCACCCTGTCCGTCGCGACAAAACACAACAGCTGCACCCTTCAGGTCACGCTGAGCATGCAAGGGGCTTTTCAACAGCCTGCAAGATCTGGAACCGTCATGTCGGACTCCCTGTCGCAACCTGATCTGGTCATTCCAGTGTATGCCTTTCCGGCAAGGGGTGCCCGTCTTGCTAGAAACTACTGATACCGGTGAATTCCATGACCCGGTAGAGCCAGTATGTCCAAAGACGCTCATCCGCATAGGTCGCATAGTCGGTACTGTGCGTTTCACCGCGACGGTTTTCCCAGCGTCGGGCAAAGGTATCCGTCGCCTTGACCATGACCGGGTGTGTGACAGGGGCGGTGAGTCTCACGCTGGTTTCCAGATTCAGGTTATCCAGATTGCGGCGGGTGAAGTTGGCCGAGCCAAGGATCAGCTCTGCGTGCTGCGCGTTGCGCCACATCAACATCTTGGTATGGCACTGTTCGCCTTGGGTATTGCACCAGCGCAGCGGGATTCCTGCTTCGTGCAACTCGGCCCCCACGGGGCGATTCGGGATACCGTTCTTTTCACGACCAAAGGCATCCTTGTTTGGGTCAAGCAATACCCGTACCTGGACGCCGCGTTGGTGCGCATCTTTGATGGCCTCGATCAGCGGACGGTGGGACAGATAAAAGACAGACACTTCCAGCGCGTCACCGTCTTTGCTGCGGGCGATAGTGTCCAGCAAGGCGTCGCGGATGGCCGCCTCGGTGAGGACCTCCAGTGTGGTGTTGTGATCAATCGCCGGTGTGGGCTGAATGGCGGGCCGGGGAGGAAGGGTAATGCCCGCCAGTTCGGCAATTTTCCATTCGCTGTGTGCCACGGCGCCTACAGAGGAGCCACTGAAGCGCAGGGCGATGTTGCTGTGCGCGCTGCTGCCATCGTGGGGATTGGCGCTGGTGACCAGCGCGGTCCAGTCGCTGCCTTCGTCGACAACCAGGGTTTTGCGGTGGTTGGCCTTGAAGTTGGGAAGGGCCAGATAGCTGCGCAGGGTTACCTTGCCATCCCCCATGGGGTTGGGCAGCCATCCCCCATCGATATCATTGCCAAGCCACTGACAGCACAGGCGCCACAAACCAGACCAGCCCGGGTTGGAATCACGCAGTGCTGGCAGCGGGGTCATCACAACGGTCACCCCGGCGTGTTTCAGTTGTTCCAGAGACGTGCTGCGCAGTCCGCCGTAAAGGGTATTGAGGGGGTCGGTGATCAGAACCACTGGCACTTGTTGCTCACGCTTGGCCAGTAACGCGTCAGTGAGTTCCCGGGACAGGGCGCGGTGATTGTCGTCGTCGGCGCCCTGGAAATCGTTGAACAGGAACATGTCCACGAGCACCAGCCGTTGAGCCTGCTCGATCAGACGGAAGATGTCGTCAAAAATGGCCTGGCGCATGCCGCGCTGGCCGTCAGGCGTTTCCCAGGTGTCGTCGACCAGCAAAGCAAGGTTATGGGCCGGCAGGGGCCCATCATGCAGGGTCAGCCCGCCGGGTAGCGGCTTATACCGGTGCCAGAGGGCGGTGGCGGCAATGACCGCGATCAGCGCCAGCAGCGCGAGTTTGATTTTTGTCATGCCGGCACTTTAGGGCGGTGCGGGGTTGGCAGCAAGATCTTGGGACCCTCTGAATTACTCCCTGCGTACTCAGCGCGGCCTGGAGTGTGCAGCAGATGTGCGCTCCAGCCTGAAAGGCTGAGCATGCGAGGCGTTATTCAGAGGCTCCCTTGTTCTGCAGAGCCTCAGCGGTCCAGCTGAAACTCCCTTAGCCCGGCATCGTCATCAAAGGCCATGGCATCACCGCCGGCCAGTTGTACGGCGTCACGTGTGAGGCTGACCTGTTCATCCCCCATGACGCCCTCGTTGAACTTGTACACGGGGGCGGGGGCTTCTGTCAGGCAATGGTGACGGTAAGCCGCTTTGCTGGCCAGGGTGGTGTCTCTGGCGCTTTGCCAGGCGCTCATGGCCTTGTCGCCGTGGCGCTGACGCAGCATGGCTTCGGTGACGGACCCAGACAGGGCCACGGCGGTGGCGTTGTTGCCACCAAACCCCTTGGAATTGATCAGACTGGCCTGAAGGTCATCCTGCTGCTGATGCTCCAGACAGAAGTTCAGGTGCTGGCGGTGCACGTCGTCGGCGATATGATCGATGGTGCGAATACCCGGGAGGATGCCGTGGGCGAAGCTGCCCAGTGTCGCCGCTAGCTGGTCACCCCCGGCGCTGCCCAGCGAATGCCCCACATAGGATTTGATGCCGACAATGGGCCAGTTTTCGATACCGAAGGCGGCCGCAGTACGATCCAGAATGACAGACTCTGTCACCCGGTTCTGCGGGGTGCCGGTGCCGTGGGCGTGCACAAAACTGTGTTGCTGCAGGCCCCGCTCGCCGATCAGTTGGCGGGTGAGGGCGGCGGCCTTGCCCATGGTCAGGTAATTGCCCACGCCGGGAGCGGAGATGGATTTTTTGGCCCCGTCCGCATGAATAAACACATCCGGCACTGCGCCAAGAATATCTGCGCCCAGTTCCAGAGCCAGGGTATCGTCCATCAGCACAGTGAACTGGGCGGACTCGGCCATGGTAAAACCGCAGTTGGCGGAGAATGGGCGGCAGGCACGACGCACATCCGCCTGGCTGGCGCCATCCAGTGCGGCCAGATCCTGGTCTTCTGCCAGTGCGCCCATGGCGCGGTAGCCTTCCATGATTTCTGCCACCAACGGGGCTTCGCTAGTGCCCACGATGGCCACCCGGCACTTGCCGCTGCGAATGGCTTGTACCCCTTTTTCCAGGTTGTACAGGAAGGTGGCACAGGCTCCGAGCATGCCGCCGGTGGTGCCCACAGAATGCAGCACATAGGCATTGAGGAAATCGGCGGTCATCTCTCCCAGCCCCAATGGCACCTGTTTGGAGGTAATGCGGTGGCCATTGGGCGGGAAACGCATCACGCCACCCAATCCATAGTCGTCCATTTGCGACATGGCGTTGCTGGCGTATACCGCGACCTGGTCCGGGCGCACCTTGCTGGCCACAGCGGCCCAGTCCATCCCCAGATCCCCCAGGGTATCGCTGATCCCGAAGATCGCCATTTGCAGGGCTCGGGGGTGGCTGCGTGACGCATACAGGGCACCGGGATCGAAGCCATCAGGGAGCTGTCCCGCGGCGCTGACCCGACGGGGGGCATCGTGGGGCACATTGAGGTTCAGCCCCGCAGGCAGGGTGACCTTGCTGCGGCGCTTGTCGATGGGGGTGACCTGCCAGCCAGCGGGTAGCGAGTCAGGCAGATCCATGTTGCGCATTTCCAGGGTAATGGGAATGTCGCTGGTGCCGCTGATGGCGGCATGAAGGCGGTGCTCTGCGGGCAGGGCACGAATCAGGGTGTTGGCAAGTTGGGCGTCCGGGGTCTGTCCGGTCAGGCGAGCCAGACTGGTCAGGGTCTCCTGTCGGGCCGGTTCCGCCAAGGCGTCGATGACCAGGCGCTGGTAGCCAAAATGCAGCGCGCTGCGACCTGCGGCATTGATGCCGCCCATGGCGGTAATAACGGGTAATGCGGACATGAGGCTCCCGGGGACTGTACCAAGCCCAAATTGGTGACTAGCCGGTCAGGGTACAGGTGAATGGGGTTCTTGCGTATACGCCAAGGGGGCATTTCGGCCACGAAAGTGCAACAGAGTTTTAAAGTGAAAGCGGATGTTTCGGGACAGGAGGGAGGAATCGGGAGGGTGGATGGCGCAAACAAAAACGGGGCCAAAGGCCCCGTTCTGTTTGGCCAGCGTGAGCGTTACAGCAGCTCGATGGCCACGGCGGTGGCTTCACCGCCACCGATGCACAGGCTCGCCACACCGCGCTTGCCGCCGGTGCGCTTCAGCGCGTGGATCAGGGTAAGGATGATACGTGAACCGGTAGAACCCACCGGGTGGCCCAGGGCACAGGCGCCGCCGTGGATGTTCACCTTCTCGTGGGGAATGCCCAGGTCGATCATCGGCATCATGGCAACCATGGCGAAGGCTTCGTTGATCTCGAACAGATCCACGTCGTCCACGCTCCAGCCCGCTTTCTTCATGACCGCTTCGGTGGCACCGATAGGGGCAATGGTGAATTCGCTCGGGTGCTTGCTGTTGGTGGCATGGGCCAGGATGCGGGCCAGTGGCTGCAGGCCACGGTCGTTGGCCACAGACTCGCGGGCCAGCACCAGTGCTGACGCACCATCGGAGATGGAGCTGGCGTTGGCTGCGGTTACCGTGCCGTCTTTGGCGAAGGCCGGACGCAGGGTCGGGATCTTTTCGATGTTGGCGTTGCCGGGCTGTTCATCCGTATCCACCACCACTTCACCCTTGCGGGTTTTCACGGTGACAGGAACGATCTCGTCCTTGAACCAGCCGTTATCGATGGCGGCCTGGGCGCGTTTCAGGGACTCGATGGCGTAGTTGTCCATGTCTTCGCGGGAGATGCTGCGCTTGTCGGCCACTTCCTGGGCGAAGGAGCCCATCAGACGGCCGGTTTCGGCATCTTCCAGACCGTCCAGGAACATGTGGTCATAGACCTGACCGTGTCCCATGCGCATGCCGCTGCGGGCCTTGTCCAGCACGTAGGGAGCATTGGTCATGGATTCCATGCCACCGGAAACAACGATGTCGTTGGTGCCAGCCTTGATGGAGTCGTAGGCGAACATGGTGGCTTTCATGCCAGAGCCACACAGCTTGTTGATGGTGGTGGCGCCCACGTTGTCGGGCAGGCCAGCCTGACGCATGGCCTGACGGGCGGGGCCTTGCTTGAGGCCGGCAGGCAGCACACAGCCCATGATCACTTCCTGCACGTCTTCCGGCTTCAGGCCGGCGCGAGCCACGGCTTCACGGATAGAGGCGGCACCCAGTTCCGGGGCGCTGACTGCAGACAGGGAGCCCTGGAAACCACCCATTGCGGTACGGGCACCATTTACAATGACGATTGCATCATCAGACATGCTTTTCTCCTGCCAAAGTTCACTGGCGTGATAGGTATCGTGAAAATTGGGGCGCATTGTACTTGAAACAAGGAGGAGGCGCCCCATGTCACAAGGACCTGCCGGTCACGGCCAGTTGCAGATGAGATTCATACTCTTTTGCGGCAAGGGTAAAACCCTGTAATTACAGGGTTTACGCTGGAGAAAGTGGCCCGTAGCTTGTTATGATTCTGTCTCCATGGATTGACGCTGAATTCATGGAGACAGGATTTATCAGCCGCTGACTGCAGCCATGCGTTGTCAGCGGAGAATTCCACCCCAGCCGTGTGCACGGCCGGGAAACACTGTCAGGGGAAATGACTATGGCTTTTGAATTACCGCCGCTGCCGTTCGAGAAGAACGCACTGGAACCGCATATCTCTGCCGAGACTCTCGAGTTTCACCACGGCAAGCACCACAACGCTTACGTGACCAAACTCAACGAAATGGTTGCCGGTACCGACAACGAAGGCAAATCCCTGGAAGACATCATCAAGAGCGCGCAAGGCGGTCTGTTTAACCAGGCAGCCCAGGTGTGGAACCACACTTTTTACTGGAACAGCCTGAGCCCGAACGGCGGTGGCACTCCCGCTGGCGATTTGGGTGCCGCGATCGACAAGGCATTCGGTTCTTTTGACGAGTTCAAGAGCCAGTTCAATGCCAAGGCGACCGGCAACTTCGGCTCCGGCTGGACCTGGCTGGTGAAGAACAGCGATGGCAGCCTGGAAATCGTCAACACTGACGACGCCGACACCCCCATTGCCCACGGCAAGGGTCAGACCCCGCTGTTCACCGTGGACGTGTGGGAGCACGCCTACTACGTGGATTACCGCAATGCCCGTCCCAAGTACCTGGAATCCATCTGGAACCTGATCAACTGGGACTTTGCGGCGGAAAACTTCGCTGCATAAGACGGTTCACTCCCGTCGGGAGTACCGCTCAGGAAACTAAAAGGGCCGCTTTGCGGTCCTTTTTGTATCTGTCTGGCGACGGTTGGGTAACTCTGATAGCGTCACCAGCACTCTGCGGCCGCTGGAGAGTCCCTGATTACGCATGCCGTGATCAGTATTTCAGGCTTTCAGGTAAGGCAGCCACTACAACAACAAAGGTGCGATATGCGTTTTTTGACAGCCATTTTCCTGTTCGGCGTAATGAGCGTTTCTCCGGTCTGGAGTGCCGATGATCCGAAGCTTCCTGATACCGAGAAAAGCGATGCCCAGAAAGACATGGATACTCTGGCTCAGGCGGGTATTCGTCAGGCACTGGAGGCCATTGCCAAGTCAGGTGGTATGTACCCGTTTGGCCTGATCAGTGTCGATGGCAATTTGCAGGCGGTGGGGTATTCCGGTGCAAAGGAAGAGGCCCCGGACCCGGAAGATTGGTCCAAGGCCCTGTTCATGAAGTTGCGCCAGATCGGTAATGAGCAGCCGGAAGTGGACATGATGTCCATCTATCGCCTGCATGAAGTGGAAAATGACAAAGGTGAGAAGGTCGTTGGTGTCTGGGCCGAGATTGATCACCGGGACGTGCGCCCCTGGGTCATTTTTGTGCCGTTGATCAAGAACGCGGAAGGCAAGCACGAAATCGGTGAAACGATTTACTACGCCACCGACCAGCCGCTGTTCGAGAAACGCGAGGCGGGTAACGATTAATCGCCTATGCTGGACGGTGTCCACAGCACTGGCTTCTCCTCTGGGGTATGATTCCGCTTTTGCGGTGTTGGTTTACAAGACAAGGCATCAGGCATGACACGAGATCGTGAAGTCAATCTGGGTGATCTGGACGACATTTCCGTTGATGAGCCTCTGCGACCGGGACAAACCCGGCCGGCAGCTGCGTCCGCTGGTGGGGCCGGGAAGGGAGCTACTCCCGGGGGCGGCAAAGGCGCAGGCAAGGGCAAATCCTCCGCGCCAAAACCTGCGTCCACCGGCGGGGGCGGCTGGATGGCAGCCTGTCTGATTCTGGTCGTGCTGATTGCGGTGCTTGCGGTATGGTTTCACCGCCAGGTGGGCGTTCTGCAGGCGCAACTGGATAACCGCTTGACCGAATCCAGTCAGCAACTCGGCAACCTGCAGTCTCGGTTGTCTGCAACCGATGAGAGTCTGAATCAGTCCTCTGGCAAATTGCAGGACCTGGTTCGGGCCCACAGCAAGGCGCTGGAAGACAACCGGACAGAGATCCGTAAACTCTGGGATCTGAGCAACAAGCGTAACAAGGCAGATATTGCCGAGCAGGGCAAAAAGCTTTCCGCGCTGGGGAGCTCTGTGGAGTCGGTGAAGAAAGCCCAGGCAGGGGTTGATGGCAAGATCAAGAGCTTGAATCAGGATGCTGCCGCGCTGAAAAAGCAGGTAGAGAGTGCGGTATCTGCGGTTAACAAGAGTAGCCAGCAATGGCAGACCCAGATCAGCCAGATGCAGACCCAGCTGGATGTTCTGGTCGAAAATATTGGCCAGCTGGAGCGTCAACAGCAAAGCGTGAAGACTGCGCTGGCCAAAGTGGAAAAAGCCCAGGGGAGCCTGGCGGCACTGGATGGCCGGGTAGATGACACCGAAGCGGCGGTGGCGGCCTTTGATGCCTATCGTCTGCAGGTGAATAATCGTCTGGACAAGCTGGAAGGTCGTTAACAACAGCTTGCCGGAGGGGGAGGAAAGGTCTGGCGCAAGCCATGCCTTCCCGGTACCGATAAAAAACACAAGAAAGGGCATGTGGCCATGGCCAGACTGCCGGAAAATAAAGAACGCCGATTGCAAGGGCTGAACCAGGACGTGCTAGCGGTTCCCGCTCCGATGCAGTCCAGCGATAATGCGCCAATTCCTCTTGGTACGCACAAAAAGGCGGTGCCCGTCAGGGTTGCGGATACGGGCCGCTCTGGTGTGGTGTGGTTTTCCCTTGCGTTGGCCCTGGCCGCCGCTGCACTTGCGGGCACCCAGTGGTTTATCAACCAGGAAACCCGCCAGGAGCTGAGTGAACTACGCCAGGAATTCTACCAGCTGGCCTCTGCTCAAACGGAGCCAACGCCGACTGCGGACCCTCAGACGAGGCCGGTAGCGGTTGCCACGCCCCCCCGTGTTGATCCGGCTGATATTTCCCACCTGCGGGAAGATTTACGCGAACTCAGCGGCAAGGTGCGCGGCATCACCGTGTCGCTGGCCAAAATGGGTAATGGCCGCGACGATACGGCCGCACTGGAAAAACGCCTGAACGACATGGACAAAAGTCTGAACGCGTTGTCAGGCCGTTTGACCGCCCTTGCCAATCGGCAACCGAAGGTGACCCCGGTCGTTCAGCAGGCGGCTGCGGCCCCGCAAGTGGATACCCACCAGGTGTCGGCCTTGTCGGCCAAGGTCAACAAGATCGACAAGGACCTGCAGGCCTTGTATCGCATCCTGCAGGGCGGCTGACCGCCTTCTCAGTTTTTCCGAAGAGGCTCTGGCAATTGTGCCTTGGCCTGCTAGAATAGCCGCCCATTGCGCCAGTGGTGGAATTGGTAGACACGCCAGATTTAGGTTCTGGTGCCGAGAGGTGTGAAGGTTCAAGTCCTTCCTGGCGCACCATCTTTGAAAGGCCGTAGCAGCTTGCTGTTACGGCCTTTTTCGTTTCCGGGCATTCCCCGATTTCTTTCTGTGCCTTCTGCGGTGAAACGTCTTATGAATCCGGATTTGAAATCCCGTCTTCGCAGGCGTAGAACGAAAGGTCAGGCGGAGGTGGTATGCGTGATTCGAATAATAATGACCGGGAGTCCCACAAGGTTCGCAAGATCGAGAAGGAAAAATGGCTGCTGCTGGGTCTGGTGGCCATGGTCATCGGGGCGATTGTATTGGGTGCCATGGCTCACTCTGAGGGGCAGGTGGCACGGGGAGCGCTGGAGCAAATCCAGCGCTCGCTCAGTGATGCCGTTGAGCAACTGTAGCTGGCGACGCTAAAGCGCGGCTCGCACGGTGGCCGGGGTGCTGGCTATGGCGGTGGCCAGCACCTGTTTGCGGCGGCTAGGGTCCATCATGTTGTAACCAAACGCTTTCAGGTCTTCTGCCTGGGGTTCGATCCGGATCACCCGCTTACCCGCTTTTTCCAGTGCGGCCACTTCCCGGTCCACAATGCTTGTCATGTAACGCCGCACCCGTCGCTCGATACGTTCGAACGGGTGCCACGGCTTGTCGGGTTGGCGCGACGCCATGGGGGCGAGGATGACGACCTCCTCCACGGCAGCGTCTACCAGCATATCGGCGGAGGTGGGGGAAGCGACGCCGCCGTCAATGTAGGTACGGCCATCCACGGTGACCGGTGGGCACCAGCAAGGCACCCCATAGGAGGCGCATACGGCATCGTCGATACGTACGCTGGGGGCGCCGCCTTTACCGAACGGAATGCGCCGGCCGCTGGTGGTATCCACGGCCATGATCCAGGTGGCGGGGTGGCTGACCCAGGGGTTGCCATTGGCCGCACCGTTGACCAGCTTGCGGAAGGCCTGCATGTCGAATTGACCGGCGGGCATCAGGCCACACAGGGCGGTTAGGGCGGATACTTCACCCCGCAGCCCTTTGCGGATCAGTTGTTTGCCGGTCAGGCGGGCGCCGGGCAAGGGCGGCAGGGCGCCTCCGGTATCGGTGTCGTGATTCCAGTGGCATGTATCGCTGGTCCCTTGCTGACAGGCCAGCAGCTGATCGACGCTGATGCCGCTGCCTAGCAGGGAGGCAATGACGGCTCCGGCGGAGGTGCCGATAAGAATGTCTGCGTCACGGCAGTCCCAGCCCAGTTGTTGTTCCAGTTGATGTAGGGCGGCAATGCTCCAGGCGCCGCCGGCAACACCGCCGCAGCCGATCACCAGGGCGCGGCGAGGGGAGGTCGGGTTGGCCATGATCAAAATACCTGTTCGGTGGCGGGTTGCTGATGGTAGCTGTCGGCATCAAAGTGGTTGAGCAGCCGCTGCATTTCCAGGGTGCTCCAGGGGAAGCCGACACTGTTGAATCCGTTCTTGTCCAGGTAGTAACTGGAGCAGCCACCGGTGTTCCAGACGGTGCCTTGCAGATCCTTTTGTACCTTCAGGTTATAGCGTTGTTGCACATCTTCTTTCACCTCGATACGTGCCAGTTGCTTCTCGCGCATGGTGGTGAGGCTGCTGACGATATAGCGAATTTGCGCTTCGATAACGATAAAGGCCGAGTTGTGGCCGATGCCCAGATTGGGGCCCAGTACCATGAAGGCGTTGGGTAAACCGGCAATGGTGGTGCCGCGATAGGCCTGCATGCCGTCCCGCCACATGTCACTGAGAGAGTCGCCGGCATCGTTGAAAATATGGTCGGCGATGGGCGGTTCGGTAACGAAGAATCCGGTGCCCAGAATGATGGTGTCGACTTCGCATTCGCTGCCGTCGTGGCCAACCAGGGTATTGCCCCGCACTTCTTTCAGTCCGGTGTGAAAGACATCCACGTTGGGCTGGTTCAGGGCGGGGTAGTAGTTGTTGCTGAGCAGGACCCGCTTGCATCCCAGCGTGTAGTCGGGGGTGAGTTTGGCGCGTAGTTCAGGGTCCTTGATCGCGACCTTGAGATGGGCGAGGCCCAGCTTCTGGATCTGGCGAAGCATGGCCGGGCGCCGGAAACCGATGCCGAATGTTTCAAAGCCCCCATAGAGCATCTTGCGCCAGGCATTGAGGGTGAAGGGGAGGCGGAAGAAGTTCTCCTCCACTTTGGGAATGCTGTGATCCGGTTTGGGGAGCACCCATTGCGGCGTGCGCTGGAACAGGGTGAGTTGTTGCACCTTGGGCTGAATCTCCGGCACAAACTGGATCGCGGAAGCGCCGGTACCAATTACGGCGACGCGCTCCCCCGTCAGATCGTGCTGGTGATCCCAGCGTGAGGAATGGAACAGCTTGCCGGTAAAGGAGTCGAGGCCCGGGATGTCCGGGATCACCGGTTCGTGCAGATACCCGGAGCAGGCCACCACGGTGCGCGCCAGGTACAGGGTATCGGCGGTTTGGACCTCCCACAGGTTGCGCTCCTCACGCCACTGCGCCCGCTCCACCCCTTGGTTGAAACGGATGTAGGAAGGCACGCCGTAACGCTGGGCAGTGTCACGGACATAATCAAGAATTTCGGCCTGGCCGGCAAAGGCGCGGGTCCAGTCCGGTTTCTGGGCGAAGGAGTAGGAATAAAGCGCGGACGGCACATCGCAGGCGCACCCGGGGTAAGTATTGTCGCGCCAGGTACCGCCAAGATCGGCGGCTTTTTCCAGAATGACCACGTTGGTGATTCCGGCTTCCTGTAACTTGATGGCCAGGCCGATACCGCTGATGCCGGCACCGACAATCAGCACATCGTGAACGGGTGTGTTGGCATGTTGAGTCATGGTCATTCCGTTTATTGGTTAGGCTGTGGACTGAAGAAGTCCATGGCTTTGTTAGTGAGGTTCAGGTTGGCCACCTGCTTGGCCAGGCTGTAGATGTCCGGATAGATCACCCGTGCGCCGCCGGTGCGAAACGCACGGTAGATGCGATCGGCAAGCACGTCCGGTTTGCCGGTAGGAATAAACCGCGATACCGGCCCCCGTTTCACCTGACTGCGGGCATGGCTTTCCAGACCGGAATAGATCGGGCCGGGGTAGACGGTGACCACATTGACGCCCTGTTTTTTCAGGTCCAGGCGGGCGATTTCCGATGCCAGACCGATGCCCGCCTTGGCCCCGCCGTAATAGCTGCAGCCGCGAATGGGTACGCGCCCGGCCATACTGGACACGTTGATCACACAGCCATGGCGGTGCTCGATCATGTTGGGCAAGGCCAGATCCATGAGCCGCATGGGGGCGGTAAAGTTGATGTCGATCAGGCGTTTGCCGCGCTCCCAGCCGGTGCCGGTGAGGGTCATGATGTCCATGATGCCTGCGCAATTGACCAGTACATCCACCGGCCCGCGACGGTCCACCAGCGACTGCCACCACTCAGGCAAGGCGTCGATATCCGTCAAATCACAGATTTCGGCACTGGCATCATGCTGCCGTGCGACGGGCTCCAGTGCGTCCGGGTTCAGGTCCACCAGCGTCAGGCTGGCATCAGGGTGCTGTTGGCGAAAACGGGCGGCCAGTTGCGCGCCAATGGCGCCTGCACCACCGGTGATCAGAATATGGGTTGGGTTCATTGGGCTGAGTCTCTGTTGTGGTTGTCGGGGGTGTTGTGGTTGGCGATGGCGAACCAGCAGGCATCCCGTGCCCGCTTCAGGTCGTCGTCATCCAGAGTGAGGTAGTTGAGCCGCTCTGCCTTGAAGACGCCGACGAAGGCTCCCCAGAACAGGGCGATGGCCAAGTCCGGCTTCAGGTGCTCACCCAGCAGACCGTTGCGCTGCCCGACGATGACCATCATGCCAAGCGGAATCAGCAGCGCCTGCTCCTGGCTGCGACTATGGGGGGTCAGGTAGCTGTGGTGATCCTGCATTTCCAGAAACTGGAAGCTCTCGGGGTCTTGCCGGGCAAAGGTGGTAAGGCGGGCCCAGAGCGTATCGAACAGGGCACGGCTGGGGTTAAGCAGGTCCAGGTCGCCAAGCAGGTGATCCTGCAGGCGCTGTTTGGCATCGCAGAACACCGCGTTGATCAGTGCTTCCTTACTGTCGAAATAGCGGTACAGCGTCCCGACCCCGACCCCGGCTTCAGCCGCAATCGGGGGAACAGGTGTGCCGTGCAGGCCTGACTCGGCAAAAACCTTGAGCGCCGCGCGCAGGATGGTGTCCCGTTTCTGGGCTTCCCGGCGGCTTGCCGGTGTGGCAGTGGCTGCAGCTGTCATGGTGGCCTCTCATTCAGAAATGAATATTCATTCCGTAAATGTGCCATTGATCAATGGTGTTGTTTAGAGGGGTAAAGAGTCAGATTGGGACAAATGGAAGCAGTTGCGAGCTACTAGCCTCTAGCTGCGAGAAAAACCGGAGATTCTTCAGGCTGGGTTTTTGACACCGGCATCATCCTGCTCGTAGCTCGTAGCTCGTAGCTCGTAGCTCGTAGCTAGATCAGCCCCTTCTCCCGGGCCGCGTGCTCGGTGAGTTCGGCGACCAGGGTGACCGGGCGGGCATAGGAGCGGTCGTAGTGTGCCTGAGACAAAGCGTGGCACTCGAGGCTGATTTGCTCGTAGAGCTGGCGGGGGGGGACCCCCTCGGCGCTGGCCAGAGGTTGCAGGCCGAAGCGGTCGTAAGGGATGGTCTGGCGGCCAGCGGCCTTGAGCAGCTCCGGGATCCAGCCCTGCGGGGATAGCTGGGGCTGGTAGCGCAGATTCTGGAAATCCATTTGCTCGGCCAGCAGGGTGGCGTTCTGTACCACGAAGTAGTTGTCTACCACCTGGCTTAGCAGCAGATCCAGGCGCTTCCAGACGATGGTTTTCTGCTCGTCATTGTAGGCGTTCCAGTTCACCACCTCGTGGCTGAAACGGCGACAGCCACGACAGACCGTATCACCGAACACGGTGGAACAGACGCCAATACAGGGGGTGCGGATACGATTTACTGCCATGGCGAAAGCCTACCAGAATTCCCTCTCATGGGGAGCGGCCAGCGATCCGTTCGGCCAGATTTTGCACGCCGGTCGGTTTGCCTTGTCTTGAGCGGGGCGGGCAAATCGGCCATAGTTAGCCGGTCCCGGACGGGATTATAGTGCAGGCAATAATAAACAGGGCCGACCGGACACCCCGGATACGGCTCGACGGAGAATAATAATGCGACTGGTTGTGCTGCTGGCAGCCTTGAGCTGGGCATTGTCTGGCTGTTCTGGTGTGGGGATGGGATTTCCGTCTACGCCCGGTGCGTTCCTTGATGCCCCCGAGGGTAAAACCTTCGAGCCCATCGATACTCTCGACCCGCGTAATGCCATGGTCTACATCTACCGCCCGGTGACTCGTTGGGGCTACGAAGAGGTGCAGGCCCCGGTATTCTTTCTGGATTCCTCTCAACTGTTTGGTCTGAAGGCGGGAGCGTATACCTGGCTGGAACTGCCTGCGGGAACCCATGACTTCTATGCCCGTCGTCCCCTCAGCGTGCTGTACCTGAAGATGGTCTTTGAAATGGACCTGAAGATCGACGGTGGTCAGGATTACTACTTCCGCTATTCGGAGTTGAAGCCGCTGGATATGGAAGAAATCGTGGCCAACCCGGAAGACTACCAGCAGGCGGGCCCGCTGCAACAGGTGCCGAAGGCCATTGCCATGCGGGAAATTGCGGATCTGCGCCTGGATGAGGCCGGTGTCTACTATGCCGGCAAGGACACCAAGGCACCTCGCTGGGCGCCGTTCTATACCTATTCAGTGGATTGAAGCAGCTACCAGCCATGAGCTTTCAGCTGTGAGAAAACAAAAGCCCCGAAATTTCGGGGCTTTTTTTGTGCCGGTAGTTGATCCCATTTCGGACTGGGTGATCATTTGCTCACAGCTCACAGCTCACAGCTCACAGCTCACAGCTAGTCCGTCTCGGTGAGCCGCTTCTTGGACTGCAACAAACGCTTCCATTGCTCCACATACTCCGGCAACGCTGGCGATTGCAGGTTCATGCCCGTCATTTCCTGCACGGTTTGCGGGCTGACAGACTTGCCGCCGTAGACATTGGCCACCCGAAGCAGTGCGTGGGTGTGCAATTTGCGCAGGGATTCGAAGCGCTGGTCGTAGTAAACGTACTTGTCATCCCAGCCGAGAATGCGAGTGTGTACCTGAAACTGCTGGTAGGGCCGCAGCTCGCGGATATAGGCAATTTCGGTATTGGCCACCACCGCGTTACAGCGAGCTTCGACCATGCGATTGAGCAAGCCGGTGACGACCGCATGTTCGAGACGGCTGCGGTCCATGAACTTCAGGTACTTGGCATTGTTCAGATGCATGTTCAGATCAATGTCCAGCAGACCCACCCGGAATTCCAGGGTGACTACATCAAATAGCTGGTGTGTGGGCGGCCGCTTACGACGACGGGCCGCGCTGATCAGTTCAAGCATCCAGGTTCCCTCAGCCAGATTGCCCCACGCCATTGTTATGGTTGTATGACGTTTCAGTCGATCAGGGGCGCACAAAAACGCGGTTCAGTATAACGGTACCAGACCGGGTTCACACTACACTCTTGGTCAGGTGCACCGAGTTTTACAGTCTATCAGGTGGCTGCGAGGTGAAGGCTGAATAGCTGATCCGGGTCTGTCCAGCAGCCCAGGGGATGGAATCCCGCGTCGCACAGCTCTTTCGAGAACCCCTCAACGGTAAATTTATAGGAGCTCTCGGTATGGATACGAGTGCCTGCGGGCAGGCAGTACGGGTGCTGTCCCAACTGCAGCTGTTGGTCGGCAAGGCACTCAAGATGCATCTCGATACGGTTCAGTTGGGGATTGTAGAAGGCGAGATGCCGCATTTGCGATATGTCGAAGTGACAGTCCAGTTCTCGGTTCAGGTGGTGTAGCGCATTCAGGTTGAAGGCGGCGGTGAGTCCCTGGCTGTCGTTGTAGGCGGCGTTAAGGCGTTCGGTGTCCTTTTGCAGGTCTGCGCCGATCAGTAGTGCGCCCCCGGGGCCTGCCAAGTGGTGCAGGCCACGCAGGAAGGCCGCCCGTTCAGCGGGGTCAAAGTTACCGATGGTAGAACCGGGAAAAAACACCACCCGCCCCGGTTGCTGCCCGTTTTGCGGCAGCGCCAGCGCCTGGCAGTAATCTGCGCACACTGCGCTGATGTTTACCCCGGGGAACTCTGCAGCCAGTCGCTGGCTGGCTTCCAGCAGGCAGGCGCGGGAAATCTCCAGCGGCATGTACTGCTCTGGAGCCCAGCGCTCCAGCAGCAGCCGGACCTTTTCGCAGCTGCCGGCGCCCGGTTCGGCAATGGTGTGGCATCTCTCAAGATGTTGCCGGATCTCTTCGGCATGGCTGTCGAGAATCGCCGATTCAGTTCGGGTGGGGTAGTACTCCGGGGTGCGGGTAATGGCGTCGAACAGGCGGGAGCCTTCACCATCGTAGAAGAACTTGGGGTGCAGGCTGGGCTGCGCGGCGGTCAACGACAGGGTCACTTCACTGAGCATGTTGGTGACCGGGGGCTGAAGGTCGTAGAAATTGAGGTTGCGGCGTAGCTGGCGATGGGGGCCCAGGGTCGGGTTGGGGGACGTGAACGGGGAAGCGGTAGCGACATGGGTCATAGGGTTTCTGCCAGGCGGATGCCGCTGAACTGCCAGCGGTGGTGAGGGTAAAAGAAATTGCGGTAACTGGTGCGGATATGGTCCCGGCTGGTCGCGCAGGAGCCGCCCCGCAGCACCATCTGGTTGCACATGAATTTGCCGTTGTATTCCCCGACAGCTCCGCTGGCTGGCCGAAAGCCGGGGTAGGGCAGGTAGGCGCTGGCGGTCCACTCCCAGACGTCACCAAACAGATGTGCCAGTGGCGTATCGAGGGTATGGCCGGGCTGATACAGGCCGTTGCCCACAAAGTGGCCGGGTTGCCGGCTCTGGCGTGCGGCGTGTTCCCATTCCTGTTCCGTGGGCAGGCGCATCCCGGCCCAGCGGGCGTAGGCGTCCGCTTCGTAGTAATTGACGTGGGCGAGAATTTGCGCACTTTGCAGGGGCTGGAGACCGGCCAGGGTCCAGTGATGTTGCAGGTCTTCCTGCCAGTAAAGCGGGCGCTGAATGTTCTGTTGCTGAACCCATGTCCAGCCATCGGATAGCCACAGCTCAGGCCGTTGATACCCGCCATCGTTGATAAAAGCGCGGTACTCGCCGTTGCTCACCGGGCGGTTGGCCAGCCGGAACGGGGCAAGCCAGACTGGGTGGCGGGGTGTCTCGTTATCGAACACGAAGCCGTCACCGGCGTTGCGACCCTGTTCCACTTTGCCTCCGGTGAAGTCCTGAAACGTCAGTGCGGGGGCCGGTGTGTCGCAGGGCGGGAATGGTTCTGTAATAGCGGGCGACAGCGGGTTGAAAGACAGGCTGTATTTGATGTCGGTGAGCAGCAGCTCCTGATGCTGCTGTTCGTGGTTCAAGCCCAGCCGGACCAACGAGGCCAGCCCAGGGCTGGCGGCGATCAGTGCCTGCATGGCGTCGTCCACCTGCGCTCGCCAGGCCAGCACTTCGGCATTGTCGGGGCGAGTCAGCAGGTGCCGTTGCGGGCGTGGGTATTGCTCGCCAATGCCGTTGTAGTAGCTGTTGAACAGGTATTCGAAAGCGGGATTGAAGGGCTGGTAGCCGGGTAGGTGCGGCACCAGCAGGAAGGTTTCGAAAAACCAGGCGGTGTGGGCCAGATGCCAGCGTGGCGGGCTCACGTCGGGGCAGGCTTGCAGGCCCATGTCCTCGGCTTGCAGGGGCGCACACAGCTGCTCGCTGAACTGGCGAACACGCACGTAGTCGCGGCCCAGCTCGGACTGATCTTCCTGTCTGACGGTCTTTGGCAAGGTTCTCCCTCCCGTGCCTCGGATTCGTACGCCATTCTCCATTGACGCAATCTCACCTTAATCCACTCACGGATTGAGCGAAAGCAACAATGAGGGCCATGAAGCAGGTGGGTATACTCCGGGCATTGTTTCGGCGTCATTGAGCTCGTGTCTCAGTGGCTCCTCATGGCCCCATACCCAAGGAGAGCATATGAACATTACCGATAAAGTTGCCGTTATCACCGGTGGTGCATCCGGTCTCGGTCACGCTACAGCCCAGGCCATCGTTGCCAAAGGCGGCAAAGTGATGATTCTGGACCTGAACGAAGAGCAGGGTCTGGCCGTTGCTGCCGAGCTGGGCGACAACGCCGCTTTCGTCAAGACTGACGTAACCGACGAAGCCTCCGTACAGGCTGCCATCGCGGCAACCCTGGACAAGTTCGGTGCTGTCCACGTGGCGGTTAACTGTGCCGGTGTTGGCTCTGCCATGAAGACCGTTGGCCGTGAGAACAAGCCTCACGATCTGGGCGTATTCAGCAAGGTGGTTCAGATCAACCTGATCGGCACCTTCAACGTGACCCGTCTGGCTGCTGCCGCCATGGCCGAGAACGAGCCGGGTGAAGACAACGAGCGTGGCCTGGTAGTGAACACCGCTTCCGTTGCGGCCTTCGATGGTCAGGTTGGCCAGGTAGCCTACTCCGCCACCAAGGGCGCGGTTGTCGGCATGACCCTGCCGATCGCCCGTGATCTGGCCCCGCTGGGCATCCGCTGCAACACCATCGCCCCGGGTATCTTCAATACCCCGCTGATGAACGCTGCACCGGACAAGGTCAAGCAGCCCCTGATCGAAATGACTCAGTTCCCCAAGCGTCTGGGTAACCCGGAAGAATACGGTCAGCTGGTTTGCCACATGATCGAGAACAAGTTCCTCAACGGTGAAACCATCCGTATCGATGGCGGTATCCGCATGCAGCCGCGTTAAAGGCAGCGGTGAGCGATCAGCTGCTAGCTGTGAGCTGAAACCCAAAAAGCCCCGGATTTCCGGGGCTTTTTGGGTTTCAGCTCACAGCTCACAGCTCACAGCTGCCTCTCATCCCTCCAACGCATAGCACGGCTCGTAATGGCTGCCCGGCAACTTCATGCGCTGCTGAACGACAAAGGCTTTCAGCAATTCATCAAGGTGAGTCATCAGTTCGCCCGGGGCGTGCAGCTTGTAGGGGCCGTGTTGTTCGATGGCATGGATGCCCTGTTCCTTCACATTGCCTGCCACGATGCCGGAGAAGGCCCGTCGCAGGTTGGCGGCCAGTGTGTGTACCGGCTGGTCGGGGCTCAGGTTCAGGGCGGCCATGGCAGCATGGGTTGGCTCGAACGGGGACTGGAAATCCAGCGGGATAGTCAGCCGCCAGTTGAAGTAAAAGGCATCGTCATTGTCACGGCGGAACAGGGTCAGTTTATCGATGCCATGGCACAGGGTTTTCGCTACCGCTTCGGGGTCATCGATGATGATCTGGTAACGCTGCGCCGCCTGCTCTCCCAGGGTGGTGCGAATAAAGGCGTCCACCTGGCGGAAATAGTCGGCGCTGCTGGCGGGCCCGGTGAAGACTACCGGCAGGGGCATGTCGATATTGTCCGGGTGCAGCAGCACGCCCAGCAGGTAGAGAATTTCCTCTGTGGTGCCGACGCCCCCGGGAAAGACAATGATGCCATGGCCGACACGCAGGAAGGCCTCAAGCCGTTTTTCAATATCTGGCATGATCACCAGTTCATTGACGATGGGGTTGGGGGCTTCCGCGGCGATAATGCCAGGTTCGGAAATCCCCAGATAGCGGCCGCTCTTGAACCGCTGCTTGGCATGGGCCACATGTGCCCCTTTCATTGGGCCCTTCATGGCCCCGGGGCCACAACCAGTGCAGATATCCTTGTAGCGCAGGCCCAGCTGGTAACCCACACTCTTGCTGTAGTCATATTCCTCGCGGGAAATGCTGTGGCCTCCCCAGCACACCACCATATTGGGGGAGGCGCCGGCACGCAGAACCCCCGCATTGCGAAGAATGTGAAACACCGCATTGGTGATCCCGTGGCTGCTATTGAGATCGAAGCCGTCGTTGTTCTGAATCTCGTTGGCCACGTAGACAATGTCGCGCAGCACGGCTGAGAGATGCTCGCGGATACCGCGGATCATGCGGCCATCCACAAAGGCGCCGGCAGGGGCGTTATCCAGTTTCAGGCGTAGCCCGCGATCTTCCTGAATCACCTCGATGTCGAAATTCCGGTAGGTTTCCAGTACCTCGCGACTGTCGTCTGTGGGGGTGCCACAGTTGAGTACCGCCAGGGCGCAGCGGCGCAGCAGTTCATGCAGGCCGCGCCCAGAGGTATCGCGCAGGCGTTCGACTTCGTGCTGGCTGAGCACTTCCAGGCTGCCTTCCGGGGCAACGATAGTCGACAGGGTGTCGGTCATGGGCGGGGTGTCCTCGCAAGTCCTTTCAAAGGGATAGAGTAACGCAAATTGGGGTCAGCGCGGCGTGAGATTGTGTCGGCGAAAGGTATGGGTGACCCCGTGCATTTTTACATTTATCTCCGGAACGCCTGACATGTCGAGAGCGTCTCAATGGACACACCATGACAACGGGCTGGCACGCTGAGTGCATGGCGGTAATGGCAGGACGCAGATGGCACATTGTCATAAATATGACTTGTCCCGTGACTAGTCTTGGCGGGTTTCGAGGTCACAGGCCCCGACCGAACATGTTTAACCGGAGCAAACCATGTTGCTCAAGTATCTCAATGAGCTTGAACAAGCAGTAAAGGCGGTGGCGGATCATCCTGATGCGTCCACCATGGATCGTTGTGCACACTGTGTGGCCACCCTTGATGCCTATCTGGATGCCCAGATGGAGCCCGTCAAACAGCGTGGTCGCGAGTTGATGGACGGTATGATGCCCCCGGAATTGCTGGAGCGGGTCGGACACTCGGTGCACTGAGAACGGCCAGCTTCAAGCGACAAGCTGCAACACGAAGCTGAGGTTTGAGTGTCGAAAATGCCAGAGTTTCGCGCTGTCTGTCGCGGAGGGGGCTCAGAGTTAAAGCGTACATTCGTATCCTCAAAACCTTTAGAGGTTTTGAGGCCCCCTCTATCAGCGCGTAGTGAGAGCCTTTCTGTGACGATGGCCGTACCCCGTGTTGCAGCTTGAAGCTTGCGGCTTGTAGCTTGACCCTAGTTTTTGCCGCGCCGCTGCCGTAGCGCCCTGTCCCATTCTTCGGGAAACAGGTCCGGTTGTTGGGGGGCTTTCAGATCGCGCAGTCTGGCGCCGATGCCTAACAAGCGTGCCGGGCCCTGGCGGCGCTCCCAGAGCTGCTGAAGCAGTGCCTCAAAATGGGCAGGATCCAGATCGGTGCCCGCCTTGTCGCAACTCAGACTGACAAAATCCTGGTATTTCACTTTTGCGGTCAGGCCGCTGATCAGGTAGTTCTGGTCCAGCCGCTCAAAGCGTGCTTTGAGTTTCTCCAGTAACCCATCTAGCTCGCGCAGCCAGTCGTTCAGCGTGGGTTGGTCCTTGTCATACGTGCGCTCGACAGAGACCGATTTACGTCGCCGGCCAGTTTGCACCGGGCGGTTATCCTCCCCCCGGCTCAGGTGGTACAGGCGCTCGCCGAAGCTGCCGAAATGCTGTGCCAGTGTCAGTCGGCTCAATCCTTGCAGGTCTCCACAGGTGTGCAGATTCAGACTGGCCATGCGTTCGGCGGTGACGCGACCTACCCCGGAAATTTTTTTGACCGGTAGCTCGGCTACAAAGCGTTCCACCTGATCCGGCGGGACCACAAACAGCCCGTCGGGTTTGCGCCAGTCGCTGGCCACCTTGGCGAGAAACTTGTTGGGGGCAACCCCGGCGGACACTGTGATGCCGATTTCCTGGCGCACTTCGTGGCGAATGGCGTCGGCAATGCGGGTGGCGCTATTGTCATACTGCTCGCTGGCCGAGACATCCAGGTAAGCCTCGTCCAGAGACAAGGGTTCAATCAGCGACGTGTAGCGTCGGAAGATGTCATGGATTTGTGCAGAGACCTTGCGATATTTATCGAAGTTGGGCGGCACGATCACCAGATCCGGGCAGAGTCGCAAGGCCTGGGATGATGCCATTGCCGAGTGGACGCCGAATTGGCGTGCCGGATAATTGCAGGTAGCAATAACGCCCCGGCGGTGCGGATCCCCCCCCACCGCCACCGGGCGGCCGCGCAGGGAACGATCGTCACGGACTTCTACGGCGGCATAAAAGCAGTCGCAGTCCACATGAATGATCTTGCGCGGCGGGTGACTCATGGTAAAACTCTGGCGGAAGACGCCAGTGGCCTGACGTCGGAAAGCAGCATAAGGAGAGTGTACCATCGCCACCACCATTCACCGTACGCCCCGGGTGTTGATTGTCGGGGCAGGCCCTAGCGGCCTGACGCTGGGGATCAGCCTGCGTCGGCAGGGGATCGACTGTCTGATCATTGATCGTCTGGATACGCCATCGCCGTATTCCAGGGCGTTGGGCCTGCACGCCCGCACCCTGGAAATTTTTTCGGCACTGGATGTGCTGGCACCGATTCGCAAGGCATCCCGGTTACTCAAGGGGGTGTCGGTTTACGGCGACAAGGGCTTCCTGTTCGATCTTGACCTGACCACCCTGAAGGCTCCTTTTCCCTGGGTATTGAGCTGTCCACAGAGTCAGGTGGAAGAGACCTTGATTCAGCGCTACAAGGCGTTGGGTGGGGAGATGCTGCGTGGGGTGGAGTTACTGGATTTCACCCAGGACGGGAGTCGTGTGACTGCGCGCATCCGCCAGGGGGCTCAGGTGAGCACTGTAGAAAGCGCCATACTGGTGGGAGCTGATGGCGTGGGTTCTACCGTGCGCGAGCAACTGGGGATTGGCTATAAAGGGGTGGATTACAAGGAGCATTTCCTGTTGGCAGACGTGCCCTGGAAGGCCCCATGGCGTGAAGACAGTTCCCACGGTTTTCTGCAGGAAGCAGGGCTGTTGATCGCGCTGCCGTTGCCCAATGGCTGGCGTTTGATCATGGCCACGGATGATGAACCCGAGGAGCCCGTGACCCTTGCCCCCTTTGAAGAGCGTCTGGGCTCGATTCTCGGTGAGGTGCCGGCACTGGGTACGGCACACTGGTTGAGCCAGTTCACCGTACAACGTCGTCTGGCCCAGAACTACCGCCGAAACCGTGCTTTCCTGGTCGGTGATGCCGCACATGTGCAGAGCCCGTTGGGGGCGCAGGGCATGAATACGGGTATTGCCGATGCCTTCAATCTGGGATGGAAGCTGGGCTATTACCTGAAGGGCTACGGGGATGGACGACTGTTAGACAGCTATGAACAAGAGCGTCGCCCGGTGGCCGAAAAGATGCTGTACGGCGTGGACATGCTGTCGCGTGCTTCGCTGGTCAAGTTGCCCCTGCTGCGACGCAGCCGTGATTCCCTGCTGAAAATGGCAGGCAGCCGCCCGGGGATTGCCACCCGCTTGCTGCGTACGGCCAGCCAGCTGGATGTGCACTACCGCAACTCACCCATGGTCACCAGTGGCCCTGAAGCGGAGCTGGGCTGGCGCCATCAGGGCCCGTTACCCGGCGACCGTTTGCCAGATGCGGCCATGCGTTCTGTGCGCACTGGGCATCTGCATCAGCTCCATGATCTGCTGAAAAAGCCGGTGCACCATTTGCTGCTGCAACTGAGTGCGAACCCCGAGCACAACGAAAAGCTGGTGCTGTATGCTTTCAGCGACCGGTTGGGCCAGGATTATCGTGAGCGTGCCCACCTGACCGTCATCGCGTCCCGGCATACCCCTGAAGAACAGATTCCCCAGGAAGGTACCACCCGTATCTGGCAGGATCACGAGGGGGAATTTGCGGCAGCCTTTGGCGAGGGGCCACGTTTGTGGCTAATGCGCCCTGACGGGCATCTGGGGTACCGCGCGCCGGTGGGCAATGCGGATCACTTGTTGGGGTATTTGGATGCGGTGCTGCAGAGAGTTAACAGTGAATAGTGAACAGTTAACAGCGGCGCGTTTGCGCGTTATGTGATCTGAAAGAATAGAGGCCGCGCCCAGAATTTGGACGCGGCCTCATGCCTTTAAACACAAAGAAAAAGCCTAATAAAGCTTGACAGGGTATGTCGGTCGGGCAGCCTGTTCACTGTTCACTGTTCACTGTTCACTGTTCACTGTTCACTGTTCACTGTTCACTGTTCACTGTTCACTGTTCACTGTTCACTGTTCACTGTTCACTGTTCACTGTTCACTGTTCACTGTTTTCTGAAACGCTGAATTACAAAATGCGCATTCATGGTGGCGCCTGCCAGTTTGCCAATCTCCGCTTTGGCAGACGGTTGGGCACGCCAGTGGTGAGGGGTCATGGTCAACAGATTATGCAGCTCTTGCTCGCTCTGTGGTTGCCAGTCGAACTGAATAACTTTTTCATCAATGGCACAGAAACGGTCATCAAGGAATTTGCTTGCGTCAAAGCCGGACTGACGAACGTCTTCATACAAGGCTTCGCGTAACGGCATCAGGTGAGACGGCCCGGTGCCGGCGACAATCAGTTCGCCACCGGGGCGGAGTACCCGTGCGATATCATCGGTGAACAGACGGGTGAACAGCACGATCACTCGGGACAGGCTGGCATCAAACAGGGGCAGTCGCGCCCCGCTGGCAACTAGCCAGGTCAGTGTCTTGTCGCGTTTGGCGGCGTTGTCCACGGCAAATTTGGAGATGTCCACGCCGATGCCCTGAGCGCTCCCCAGCTGGCGAGCAAACTGCTCGGTATACCAGCCTTCACCGCACCCCAGATCCAGCCAGTCTCCGTCTGGCTGTGGGGGGAGGTCTTTCAACAGGGCGTCCGCCAGCGGCTGGTAGCGGCCCAGCTCAAGAAACTCCGTGCGTGCCCGCACCATGGCCTTGTCATCTCCCGGTGAACGCGAGCGCCGATGCTGGGCCAGTAGCAGGTTGGTATAGCCGCGCCGGGCACGGTCAAAGCGGTGACCATTAGCGCACAGCCAAGTGTTGTCGCTGAGCAGTAAGGGCTGGTCGCAGCTGGGGCATTTTAGGTCAGGCATGGGTGGTTTCGCTGTGGGCTGACCGGCCAGTGAAACATATTCGCCGTGGTAGAGACAATTTGGTTAAGCGGGTTTCTCTAACAGGTTGATGTATGAATTTCTCATTTGCAGGCGCGGTTCTGGCCCATAGACGCTGCACTCAATACTTGGTCAGGAATACCAGGAAGACATGAAAAAGGGCCAGCATACTGCTGGCCCTTTCGGTTTTACTGTGCTCGATGCCTTATCCATCCCAGGCTGGTGAGCATCATAAGCCAGAGTAGCGGTAAGGACCCCCCTCCGCCGCCACCACCGGAGTTGTTACGGGTAACAGGTACGGTGGGGGTCACGATTTCCGGGCAGGTATCCAGATCTTCACGGCTGAAATCCAGATCTACACTGGTACTGAGGGTAGAGCCGGTGGCCGCGCCGTTATCGTTGCTCAGGTTGAGCGTCACGGTTTCGGTAGTGTCCGCAGTTGCGGTGATACCAATTGTCGTGCTGACGTCACTGGCGGCTGCGACTTGGCCAAGCTGGCAACTGAACTGGCCGCTGGCGGTGTCGATACTGCACAAGGGGGAGGCCTTGCCTGCCAGACTCAGTGCGTCGCTGAAGCTGCCGCTGACGACAGTCCCTTCTGAATGAATCTGGTCGCTCTGGTTCGTGATCGTGGCCTCTACCCGCATCTCGACTTGCTCTGAGTCTGTGCTCAGACATACCGGCTCTGCTGACAGGCTCAGTTGCGGTTGCCCAAAGTACAGGGTCACCGTACCGCTGTTGTTTAGCCTGTGGTAATCGCGATGGTGGTCCAGCGTGACGGCCACACCGAGCACCTCAGAACCACTGTTTCTGGAAAGGCTGTCCAGCGCTGTGAAGCTGAGCGCCTTGCTGCTTTGACCGGCAATCCCGGTGCCGGTGTAGTGACAGCGGGTTCCGGTTGCGTTGCTGGTGCAACTGAAATCCGTTTCTGTCTCAGACAGACTCAATGTAGCTGGGTGGGAGATATCGAGCTGGAAGTCGGTGGCGCTGCGGCTGCCCGGGTTATCAATGGTGACCGCGAACTCCAGTGTCTGAATACCCTGGTAGTGAGCCTCGTCTTCGGCCACAGCCAAGTCTCGCAGTTCGCTATTAGCCTGACTGCTGGTTTGCTCAATCCAGTCCAGAAAATGGGATACGCGGGTGTACACGCCAGGGACAGTATGATCCCCGCAATCGTAACCGAAGCTGGTGATGCCAAGTTGCGGGCTGTCATTGAGGGTGGATTGCGTCAGGAACAGTGGTCCGCCACTGTCGCCCTGACAGGAGTCCTCCCCAAATGTGTCGCTGCTGTCCGGGTTGGGTTCGTTGGCGCACAGCATGGAGGTGTAGATTGGGTCGCTATTGGCATTGGCGTTGTACAGGCTCTGGCAGGCGCCGTTGGGGATATAGTCCAGATCCACTTCCTGGAGTTCGATCGCGTACTGGGGGGTATTGTTGTTGTAACTGACAACCCCCCATCCCAGTGAGCTGACGATCTCATTCCAGCTCGCGCTGGTTGACAAACTGGTGTCGGTACCGGCATTCGCCAGCACGGCGGTGCTGACACCGGCAGCAGTGGGGTTGGCGGCTTCGGCCAAACGAACCAGGGCGATATCGTTACGGTTGGTGTCGCCGTTATACGCCGGGTGCACATGAATGCTGCTGACATCCAGCAAGAGGTTGCTGTCAGTGGCGATATCCAGACTTTGGCTACCGACCAGGATTTCAAGATCGTCAGCCGTTATCGGTATGCCTTCTTCAAAGCAGTGTGCTGCCGTCAGGACCCACTCTTCAGACAGTAGTGTCCCGCCACAGAATTGTCCCTGGAAGACCGGATAGGGTTGACTCTGCGATTCAGCATACTCCTTGGCGTTTTTATTGATCAGTGCCACCAGGGTATGCCACTGACTGTCGGCTTTTTCACCGCCAACGATACGAGGTGACAGTTGCGCAGCCACAGCTGACTGACAGACCAGTCCGGCCATCAATATCGATACCATTCCCTTCATCATGGATTTCCCCCAAGCGTTCAAAGCGCCGAATTGTAAAGATTCTTTTGGCTAATGAATGTAGGAAATAACCTACACTTTATGGTTAATGGTTGGCGATGTGATTTTGCGCGGGTATCCGTTATAGCCTTGGCGTCAATAATGGTGGGAAGGGGTTGAAAAACACGAAGCGAATCCCATTCACTGTTGACTCGATGGGAGGTGTGCCTTGTCTGAAACAATCCCTTTTTCCTTGCTGGAGCTGGCCTCGGTCCGTGAAGGCGATAGCGTTGGCTCGACCCTCAAGAACAGCGTTGCCTATGCCCGCCATGCCGAGTCTCTGGGATTTCGCCGCTTCTGGTTGGCGGAACACCACAATATGGAGGGCATCAGCAGCGCGGCGACCTCGGTGTTGATAGGCCATATTGCCGAGAAAACCGACTCGATCCGGATTGGCTCGGGCGGTGTCATGCTGCCAAACCACCCTCCGCTGGTAATCGCCGAGCAATTCGGGACGCTGGAACACTTGTACCCTGGGCGTATCGATTTGGGATTGGGCCGGGCGCCAGGGACGGACCCCATGACCAGCCGAGCGCTGCGGCGAGAAGGGTTGGGGGCGGAGCAGTTTCCACAGGATGTTGCCGAGCTGCAGCGTTTATTGGGCCCGCTGGATTCGTCCCAGGGAGTGAATGCCATTCCTGGGGCGGGCACCAATGTGCCGATCTGGTTGCTGGGCTCGAGCCTTTTCAGCGCACAGCTGGCAGCGCAGCAAGGGCTGCCCTATGCCTTTGCCGGCCACTTTGCACCGCGCCTGTACCAGGAGGCCTTGAGAATTTACCGCGACCAGTTTCAGCCGTCAGCCCAGTTGGCCGAGCCTTATGCCATGTTGGCGGTACCGGCAGTACCCGCGGATTCGGCTGCTGAAGCACGTTATCTCAGTACCACCAGTTATCAGCGTATTCTCGCCTTGTTCCGTGGCCAGCCGCTGTGGATGAAACCCCCGGTGGCATCAATGGAGGGACTCTGGCACCCGCAGGAAGAAGCGGGTGTGAAAGGTTTTCTGGGGCTGCAGCTGCTGGGCGATGCGCCGGCCATTGAGGAGCAGTTGGCACGGCTACTGGCCACGGTAGAGGTGGATGAGCTGATGGTCACGGTGGATCTTTACGACCCGGCCAAGCGCCGCCATGCGCTGGATATTCTGGCATCACTGCCGCAGTTTCAGGCCAATGGCGGAAGGTAGGGAAGGCGGTGGCGGGTAGCGCAAGCTCCCGCCGTTTTCAGTTTACCGGTCCCCTATTGGGGTGCCCGTGCGGCTTCCTGCCAAACACCAACGCCGTGAGTCGATGCCGCCTTTAGTGTTGTGATTACGGCACGGGTACGGATATTTCGGGTAGCGGATTGTCGAAACGTTTCAGGTATTCCTTGCCAATCTCCATCGCGCCCACGTGGTTCAGGTGGCTTTCGTCACGATAGAGCGGAATGCCGTTGAGGACAGTCTGGCAGCGTTGTTCATCGCACAGCACCTTGCGTGGATTGGTCCAGAGAATGTCTGGATGCCGCTCCCTGGCGCTTTCTTTGAAGCGATAGAAATTCGTCAGGTTTTGCTCGACCTCTTTCGCATCAATCGTGCAGTCATCCATGTTCTTGAGCAGACACTCCGCGTAGGACGAGGAGGGCAGTTCCGGCACGTCTTCCAATACCACCACGGTGTGTCCCTGTGTTTTCAGCCAGTCCAGGGTGTTCAAAAAATGCGCCTGAAAGGCATCATCTCTCAAGTAGGCATTCCACCAGGCGCCCAGGAAGACGGTCATGGGGCGCTGTTGCAGGTATTCGCTTAGTGCCCGGTTGCGGGCAACCTGGGTTGGGTCCGCCGCCTGAACGTCTTTCGCGATGTGGGTTGGCAGGAAAGGGGTAGACGCTCGGGTCACCATCAACAGGGAATAGCCCCTGCCGCGGATCAACTGCTCGACAAAACCGATTTGCGCAATGCCGTGGGAGTCGCCGATCAGCATGCTGTTGGGCTGGCTGTCAGCCGTGGGTGCGCCAAACAGGCAAGCGTTGCCGGTGTTGAACTCCACCGGGTCCCCTTTGAAGCAGCGCTTGTACAGGTCTGCGGGGTTGTTGTTGGCGATGATGGTATAGAGTTCGCGGCGTTCTTCAGGGATCCGGAAACTCAGGTCATCGGCAATGCGGATGGTGGACTGGATCGCCCAGATGGCAATCAGCGGGCCAAGCACAAACACCATGAAGGACTTCTTGAGGCTCCAGGGGCGGTGTCGATAGCGATTCTCGACATAGCGGTAACTCAGCCACGAGACCACGACCACGCCAGCCAAAAGCGCGATGCGATTCCAGGCAGTCAGTTCCACCAACTGGTAATGCATGAGTGCGACTGGCGGCCAGTGCCACAGGTACAGGGAGTAGGAAATGCCTCCGAGAAAGACCATCACCGGCAGGCTCAGCAGTCGCCCGGCCACCGTGCCCGGTTGATGAAGGCCCGCGTAGATCACAAGGGCGGTACCCAGTGTGGGCCACAGGGCATTATAACCGGGGAAGTGATCATGCTTGGTGAGCAACAGGGCGGTGGCAATGATCATGGCCAGTCCCGTCAGGGACAGGCTCTCTGCTGCCGGGCGGGATAAACGGGGTAGCTGGTTGGCAAACAGGGCAACGCCGGTGCCGAGCATGAATTCGAATAGCCGCGCAGGTAGCAGGTAGTAGGCCGCGGCAGGCCAGCGGCCGGCCAGGTAGACCGACAGGGCAAAGGTTAGCACCAGGGTTATCCGGAACGGCCAGTGGCCCGAGCGGCCTTTGCCAAAACGGTAGGCCAGGTAGAGCGTTAATGGCCAGATCAGGTAGAACTGTTCTTCCACCGCCAGTGACCAGGTATGCAGCAGCGATAGTGAACGGGTTTCTGGTGCGAAATACTGCGTCAGCTCGGTGAAATAGTAGAGGTTACTGATGCCGATCAGTGATGACAGCCAGCTCTTGGCAAAAATGTAATAGGCGTCACCGATGTAAAACGGTGAAATCATCAGAAAGGTGACGGTGGAGACCAGCAGAAAGACGGGAACAAGCCGGCGAATACGGCGGGCATAAAAGTCCGCAAAACGGAAGCTGCCCTTGGCAAAGGCCCGTTCCAGCAGCTGGGTAATCACAAACCCGGAGATGACGAAGAAGACATCGACACCGATAAAACCGCCGGTGATACCCGGCACCTCGAAGTGATAGAGGATGACCAGCATGACGGCCAGCGCGCGCAAGCCCTCAATGTCGGCGCGGTAGCCCGGTTTGCTATCAACCATGATGTCCCCGACAGACAGATAAAGCGGGGAGAATATAGAGGCTTAGCAAGTGGGACAAGGCTGGCGCCGGCGCGTCAGCAGCAAACCTGTGATCAGTAGGCTGAGGGACAGGCTACCGCCACCGCCGCTGCTGCCACCAGTGGCGGCGGCCGGCGGATCGGTGAAGTTGACCGTCAAGGTGGTGCTGGTATCTCCGGCCGGGACGTCGGTTTCGTTGATGTGTCCGCTTATGGACAGGCTGCGGGACAGACTGTTGTCGGACTGAAATACCAGCGGCAGGGTTTCCCCCGCACCTGCGGGCAGGTCGCCGAGCGGGCAGCGTACGGGGGTGGTGCCGGTACAACCAAGGCTATCGGCATTGCTGAGGGTAAGGTTGGCCGGCAGGTTGAAACGAATCTCGGCGCCGCTGGCCCCATTGAAGGGCGATGCGTTGCCAAGGGTAACGGCAATGCCGGCCTGGGAGGCACTGCTCTGGGTCTGGCTGGCCTGGAGTGTGATATCCGGGTTGCTGGAGAACACTATTGTCTGTAGCAGGCGATTGTTATGGCGCCGAAACTCTTCTTCGTCCGCAGTGCCTTGCACGGTGACGGTGACCACCTGATCCGGACCGTTATTGCCAGAGATCGTCAGTGGTTCAACCCGGCTGCCGTCCAGAGAGCTGACAGGGGTACAGCTGTCACCAATTAAGGGGGCGCTACAGCTTTGCCACTGGCTTGAGGCAGTAGTGGCCCCGGACAGAGAGGTGCTGAGGGTCGGGTTGCTGACGCTGTTCTGGCCACTTGCCAGCCTGATCTGCAACGTCTGGCTGCCAGCAGGCAGGGCATACAGCCGGCCTGGCGGGCTGTTGTCCCAGGACAGTGCCAGGTCGACCAGTGGCAAGCCCGCGGAGGCTGTCAGGGATTCGATCTGCCCGGTCTCGGCGGCCAGGTGGGTGTAGCCGGCCGGGGAGCCGGTGGCGCAGGTCTCTTCACCAAAGCTGGTGAGTCCCACCAGCGTGGGCGAACGGTCTCGCCCGAGGAACAAGGGGCCGCCGCTGTCCCCAAAGCAACTGTCCTGTTTCACTCCATTGATCGGGTTCAGCTCGGCAGCACAGACCACAAAATCAGAAATGGACAAGGGACTGAGGTTGCGGCACGCCTGACGGGGCAGGTAATCAAGCTGCACCTCTTGCAGTGTTGGGCTGAGGCCGTTGCCGGTTTCACCCCAGCCCAGGGCAGTGACCGCTTCGTCCCGTTGACTGAAGGAGGCGGTTTCCAGGCTGGCGGAGGCGCCAGGGGTAATGATGCTGGGCCACTGGGAATTGTTGGTGTCTGGAATCCGGATCAGGGCCAGGTCGTGTTCCAGGTTCTGGTACTGGGGATGCACCAGCAGTTGCTCGGCCTGAATACCGCTCTCTGGTACGTTGTTGCGCACGGTATTCCCGATAAACACATAAACGTTGTTTGCCGCTGCAGGGGCGCCATTGCTGTACTCCATGCAATGCGCGGCAGTCAGCACCCAGCGAGAGCTGATCTGGCTGCCACCACATAGCAGGTAGCCGCTACTGAGGGTGGGATCCTTGATGGCGACTTGCGTCATCCAGGGCCAGCGGGTGGCAGGGGCATCGGAGCCTCCCACAATGCGGGGGCTGGCCGTTTGGGCGCTGCTGGCGGGAAACGGCACGAGCAGTACGCCAAGCAATAACAAACGCAAGTACAACATCAGCGAACCTGGTGATTTTTTTCCAGTTTAACCGGTTCGCCGCGAGGGCACTGTGAAGCTGTGTATCCGTTTGTCGGTCAGCCGATCAGTGCATCGGCGCTGCATGGGCCAGCCAGTGATCGTCATCTTCACGGGTGCGGGCCATGGTGTTCTGCAGGTGGCCAAGGGCCTGTTCCAGTGCCGCATCGCCATCGGTCAGGGTCATTACGGCGGCCCGCAGGCCGGGGTGGCGGTCGCGCAGGTCGTTGAGCAGTTGTTCGGCGGCGGCCGTGGCAGTGCAGGGCAGTAGTAAGGCCAGATGGGTGTCATCGTAGCGGGCCGCCACATCGCTGCGGCGAATGCGCTGGGCTACCCGGTCAGCAAGTAACGGCAGATCGTGGTGTTCTACCAGCGCCAACGTCAGGGGCGATGAAATTCGGTCGTGCAGGGGCACCAGCCAGCCAGCGGTGCTGACCAGCGCTTCGCGGCTGATAAAGTCCGTATCCGGGTCTCGCCAGGTGGCTTCCAGGGCCGCGCGGGCGAGCACCTGATTGCGCCAGATCATCAAGCCGAAATACAGCATGCAGGCGGTGAGTGCTGCGACCAGAAACAGGCTGGCGGAGCTGTCAGCCACAGGGGCATAACTCAATCGAATTGGCAGCACGATGGCCAGCACCACTTCGGCGCCCAGCAGCATGATGAGAAACCGTTTCAGGCCATGCAGCATGCCGTTACTGAGTACCGCGACGAACAGCAAGGCCATGGTGGGCGGTGGATTGCCGGCGTCAAACAGCATCACGATTCCGAGTGTGACAAGGTCCAGTGCAGACGAAAACGCATCGGCATTGGCGGGACGCCAGAACAGCAGAATCAACTGGATGCCTACGTAGGCAATAAACAGCAACCAGGGCGTAGCCTTGGGTGCGCTGAAAAAGAATTGCTCGGTGTTGTGAAAATAAATCACGGCCAGGGTGGCAAACAGTCCACGGGCCAGATATTGCATCAGCAATACGCCCTGGTCAGAAGTAAAGCGGCTGTTTGTACTCATTATGGGGGTCCCTGTGTCTGAGGCGCCTATGTTGCGATAGCCGGGCGCCGGAATAAAGATGCCCACACGGGTAATCTTGTTAAAACTGGTATATTCATTTTATTGATCGTCATTGCCTGGGATTCGGAGAGCCAGATAACGTTGTGTGCGGTAAACACCGCTGCAGGAATAGTATGGGAGGCCATGTGGACCACAGTGTGAATGCACCATTACGGGACAATGTTCGTTTGCTGGGCGACCTGCTGGGTGAGTGCCTGCGACAGCAGGCGGGCGATGGCCTGTTCGACACCATTGAGCAGATCCGCCAGGCCTCTGTGGCCACGCGCAGCGAGAGTGGCGCACCGTTGACGTCCCTTCGGGACCTGCTCTCGCCACTGGACGATGACACCCTGCTGGAAGTGGCCCGAGCGTTTAGCCAGTTCCTCAATCTCAGCAACATTGCCGAGCAACACCACCGTGAACGACTGCATCGTCAGCACCAGCGCTACCCGGGTGATCCGGGAGGTGACCAGGGGCTGCGTGATGTGCTGGAGCGTCTGACCCAGCAGCAGATCCCGGCCGAGACCCTTACCGATACCCTGCGAAGCTTGTCTGTGGAGCTGGTGCTCACGGCACACCCCACTGAAGTGACCCGTCGCACCCTGATCCGTAAATACGATCAAATCGCGGACCTGTTGGGCGAGCTGGACCGGGCGGATCTCAATGATGAAGAGCGCGCGACCCTGCGTGCACGCCTGCGCCGGGTGATTCTGGCGGCCTGGACTACGGATGAGATTCGCCGCGAAAAGCCGACCCCCGTGGATGAAGCCAAATGGGGCTTCGCCACCATTGAACAGTCTCTGTGGCAGGCGGTGCCAGACATGGTCCGCCAGCTTGAGCGTCAACTGATGGAGCAAGGGCTGCCGCAACCGCCGGCAGACTGGGCGCCGGTGAAGCTGGCGTCGTGGATGGGAGGCGATCGCGACGGCAACCCCAATGTGACTGCGACGGTGACCCGTGAGGTCTTGCTGCTGGCCCGCTGGATGGCGGCTGATCTCTACTTGCGGGATATCGAAGAGCTGCTGGCGGATCTGTCCATGGAGATGGCCAGTGATGAGTTGCTGTCGGTGACGGGCCCGAGTCATGAGCCCTACCGTGTGTTGCTGCGCGACGTGCGTAGTCGCCTGAAGCTGACTCGTCGCCAGCTCGAGGCCCGCATTGAAAATCAGCCAGTAGCGGATGGCGATGGCTACACTCATCGTGAGCAGCTGCTGTCTCCGTTGCTGCTGATAGACCGTTCGCTGCGGGAAACCGGGCTGGCCGATATTGCCGATGGCGATCTGAAAAATACCCTGCGGCGCCTGAACTGTTTCGGCATTACCCTGCTGCGGCTGGATATCCGCCAGGAATCGACCCGCCACCGGGATGCGTTGGATGCGATTACCCGTTATCTGGAGTTGGGCCGTTACGGCGAATGGGACGAGTCTCGTCGGCAGGCCTTTCTGGTCGAGGAGTTGCAGGCGCGCCGGCCGTTGGTGGATGCCGCGTTCCGCAATGCGGATGAGTGTACCCCGGAAGTGCGGGAAGTCCTCGATACCTGCCAGGTGATTGCCGAGCAGGGCAGTGAAGGGCTCGGTGCCTATGTGATTTCCATGGCCACCACGCCTTCGGATGTGCTGGCGGTCATGCTGTTGCAGAAGATCGCAGGCGTGCGTGAGCCCATGCGAGTGGTGCCGCTGTTCGAGACGCTGGATGATCTGGAAGGCGCGGAGGCTTCCATGCGCGCGCTGCTGGCCATGCCGTTCTACCGGGAGCGTGTGGCCAGTGGGCAGGAGGTCATGATCGGGTATTCCGATTCGGCCAAGGATGCCGGCTTTCTCGGCGCGGCCTGGGCACAGTACCGGGCCCAGGAAGCCCTGACTGCCTTGTTCGCCGAGCACCAGATTCCGCTCACCCTGTTCCATGGCCGCGGGGGCTCTATCTCTCGCGGTGGTTCCCCCACTCGCATGGCGTTGTTGTCCCAGCCGCCGGGATCGGTGGCTGGCCGTATCCGGGTGACGGAGCAGGGGGAAGTGATTCGCTTCAAGTACGGTCGCCCGGCGGTGGCGGTGTTCAATCTGTCCCAGTATGTGGCGGCCACCCTGGAGGCAACATTGTTGCCGCCCCGCGCGCCCAAACCGCAATGGCGTGAACAGATGCAGATTCTTACCGACGTGTCGGTGACGGGGTATCGCTCAGTGGTCAAAGAGGAACCGGAGCTGGTGCGATACCTGCGTACCGTCACCCCCGAAACCGAGCTGTCACGGCTGGCGTTGGGCAGCCGTCCGGCGCGCCGCAAGAAAGATGCGGGGATTGGCTCCTTGCGTGCCATTCCCTGGGTCTTTGCCTGGACCCAGATTCGGCTGATGCTGCCTGCCTGGCTGGGCACCGGTGCGGCACTGGAAGCAGCCCATGTGGATCCCGGGCAAAGTGCCCTGGTGCGGGAGATGGCAGAGCACTGGCCGTTTTTCCAGGGCGTGGTGGATATGCTGGAGATGGTGCTCGCCAAGGCCGACCTGAACGTGGCGGCCTGGTATGAGCAGCGTCTGGCTGGTGGAGATGCCGGGCTGGAGGCGCTGGGGCAATCCCTGCGGGAAAGACTGACCGGCGCGGTCGGGGCGCTGAGCGCCCTGACCGGGCGAGAAGATCTGCTGGATAATAATCCGGTGATGCGTTGGTCTATCCGGGTTCGTGATCCCTACACCGACCCGCTGCATTTGCTACAGGCCGAACTCATGGCCCGTTTGCGTGAGCAGGACGGCGATGAAACCCTCGAAAGTGCCTTGATGGTGACCATCGCCGGTATTGCTGCCGGGTTGCGTAACACCGGGTAGCGGGTTGGGATCCTGCCCTGTGTCTGCTACTCACAGGCGTTCAGGGGGGAGGCTTCAAGCATCAGGCCGGCCTGCTGGTAGGCCTGCTGCACGCGGCCTTCCCTTTTGAGAATCGACAGCCCGCGATCCAGTGCTTGTTGCAATAGCACTGCTTCGGGCCACTGTCGCGAGATAGCAAAGTGGCGGCTCCCGGGCAGACACAGCATGCCGCCTGGCAGGGGGGCGAGCATCACGGCATCTACCGTCAAATGCTGGCGGCCGTGCTGTAGTGGTGGCGCTAACAACAGATCTGCTCGACCGTGGTTGACCCAACGGACCATGGTCATCCAGTGATTCGCATCCAGCAATTCGGCATGGGGTAATGTCTGCAGCAGCTGCCAGTCGGTGTCCCATTGGCTGGAACTGACGATCCGATACTGTGCCAGCTGCTGGAGCTGGGTGAGTGGTGTGTTGCCGGCCACTGTCTCGCGACCATACAGCTGTGCCAGATTGCTGCCGACGGGGAGCACGGCGTCGCTGGCCGCGAGTCCCGGTGTCGCTTCGATATCCTTCAGCCAGAGGCTGGTGGCTGCCGCGGGGAGCTTGCCACGAGAGAGCTCAAGCAGGGTCCGCTGGTAACTGTTGATGATTTCCCATTGCGGGTCGTGGGCATAACCGGCGGCGATCAGGGCCTGTTGAAACAGCGCCACATCTACCACATCGCGACGTAGACAGGGACCGTGGTAATCCGTGATGTTGGCAAGCGTGCGCTTACCCAGCCAGCATTCATAATCCCGGTAGACATCCGCCGGTACCGCAAGGGGCAGGGGTACCGGGTCTGCCGCCAGAGAGGCGCTCAGTACCAGCAGGAGAAACCACCCGAGGCGCATCAGGACCGCTCCAGCCGGGCATGGCTGCCATCACAGATTTCTCCGCGCTTGCTGTGCTTGCAACCGCAGAAGAATACGATCTGGTCGCGGCGGGCAGTGAAGGTCACCGGGACAAAGTCGGTGCCTCGGTGGCTGCCATCACACCAGGGCTGGTTCTGGCTCAACCCGCAGGCACACCACTGCACGGTTTCCCCTTTTTTCACTTCCAGGGGAAAGGGGAACCGCGCCGCAATCACCGCTTTTTTCATCCTTTAATCCCTCATCATCCCTGCCTTTTGCGTTGTCTCCGAAATGTCACGCTAATGTCACTGCGTTGCCACCGGGGTTGGCAACACTGGCCGAAACTGCCAGTGGAGTACGCCATGCTTGCGCAAGCCGCAGGAAAGATCAAAGCACTGAGCCCCCAACTCAAGGGAGCCCTGGTCAAACCGTTTGCCGCCACGGCGGATATTCTGCGTTTTCCCCGTGAGTTGAATGAGGCGGAAAATCAGACTCGCTTTGTGGCCTACTTTACGCGCTCGCGCCGTGAGATTCTGAGAGTGCAGCGCATGCGCTACCGTATTTTTTCTCAGGAGTATGGGGCCAGTTTCAGTGCGCCGTTTGGTCTGGACCGGGACCGCTATGACAAGCACTGCCTGCATCTGGTGGTAAAAGATACCCGCAATGGCGAGATCGTTGGCTACACCCGGGTGCTGCCGGGGGACCGCCTGAACCGGACGGGCGGTTTTTACTCCAGCGGCGAGTTCGATCTGTCCATGCTGCGGCATCTGGATGGGCGCCTGGCCGAGATTGGCCGCACCTGCATTCACCCTGAGCATCGCAGCGGTGCCGTGATCACCGTGCTGTGGGCCCGGCTGGCCCAGTACATGATCGAGAATGATGTCCGTTACCTGCTGGGCTGTGCCAGTATCGCGCTGAGCGAAGGGTACAACGTGGCCGGGGTACAGCAGCGGATTAACGAGAAGCACCTGAGCGCCAGCCGGCACCGTGTGATTCCCCATTTGCGGTTGCACAAATTGCCCGGTGACAGCACGGAAGCCAATGCCAAAATGCCGCCGCTACTCAAAGCCTATGTGCGCATGGGCGCGCAGATTTGTGGTGAGCCCTGCTGGGACCCGGATTTCAATTGTCTGGATTTCTTCGTGCTGATGGATGTGAACGATCTGCCCGCCCGTTACGTTCAGCATTTCATGCAGCCTGCCCAGGCCGTATAACGTGGCTAACGGATGCCCCGAATGAATGAAATGAGCGAGAGCGTCAGCGTTAATGCGCCTGAGCAAGGCCGCAGTTGGCCCCAACTTCGCCGTGTGTGGCGGGTGTTGCGCATCGTCGTTCATCTGCTGTGGGGATTTGTGCTGGCGTTTGTGCTGGGCGCATTCTGGTGGCCTCAACGGCCCGCGGTATTGGCCGCCAAACAGCGTTGGTGTCAGCGTTTTTTGCGTATTCTCGGGGTGCGCCTCACGGTGACGGGTGAGCCGTTGGGGCGCCCGGTTTTCCTGGTCAGCAACCATGTCTCGTGGCTGGATATCCCGGTGATTGCCAGTCAGCGGCATCTGTACTTTTTGTCCAAGGCAGAAGTGGGCGACTGGCCGCTGATCGGTCATCTTGCCCGGGCCGTTGGCACTTTGTTTATCCAGCGCGGCAGTGGCGAGTCGGGTCGCAAGGCGGGTGAAATCGCCGGCCGGCTGCAGTTGGGGCATACCGTGTTGGTGTTCCCGGAAGGCACCACCACCGACGGCACCGGGCTGCGCCGTTTCTTTCCCCAGTTGTTTGACGCTCCGCTACAGGCAAATGTGCCGGTGCAGCCGCTGGCGATTCGTTACCTGGATAGCATGGGCGCCCCGGATCGGGCCATGGCGTTCATTGGTGACGATGAATTTCATCATCATCTGTGGGCCATGCTGTTGCGACGGGAGATTCGCGTGCGGCTGCATTTCTGCGCGCCGTTGACGGAGCACGGAGAGCGCAAGGCACTGTGTGAGCAGGCGCGTGTTCGTATCGCGGAGCAATTGTCCCACTGACAAGAGGCTTCGCTTGCAGGCAAGCTCCCACATTGGATTCTTGCCATTGCTAAGGAGGGCGCGGCCGTCTGACCGCGATGGACCTTCATTCGCGGTGGAACCACCGCTCCCACAGTTCCGGTGACCCTTGTGTGAGCATGCTTGCAAAATAGGCAGAGCGGTCACCGGTGTGCGGGTGTGAAGCTTGCGCGGAGTGTTTGTTGTAGTATTGGCGCATCGAAATTTCAGGAACGCCTCTCCCATGACCCGCGCCAGCGAACTCAAGAAATCCGACGTTATCGAAGTCAACGGCTCCCTCTATGCCATTCGCCAGATCGAGGTGCAGTCCCCGTCTGCCCGTGGGGCTGCCACCCTGTACCGTGTGAAGGCCAGTGCCGTGGGGGGCGGGCCCAAGTTCGAAGAACGCTTCAAGGGCGATGAGGATGTGACTACAGTAGAGTTGTTGCGTCGTCCCGTGCAGTTTTCCTATGTGGATGGCGAGGATTACATCTTCATGGACAACGAGGACTTTTCCCAATACCTACTCAAGCAGGATGACATTAGCGACGAGTTGGCCTTTATCACCGAAGACACGGAAGGGGTACTGGCCCTGAAGGTGGACGATGCGGTTATCGGGCTCGAATTGCCGGCGTCAGTGGTGCTGGAAGTCACCGAAACGGCCCCGGCCATGAAAGCGGCGTCAGCGTCGGCCCGGACCAAGCCGGCTACCCTCAACACTGGCCTGGTGGTGCAGGTGCCTGAGTATATTGTGGAAGGCGAAAAGGTGCGGGTGAATACCGCCGAACGCAAGTTCATGTCACGGGCCTGATGCGACGCGCCCACCGTTTTTTTCTTCTCTGTTTGCTGGCCTGGCTGCTGGCCGGTTGCCAACTGGGTTATTACCGCCAGGCGATCGCTGGGCATTGGTCATTGATGAGCCAGCGCGAGCCGGTGGACTCGGTGCTGGCGGACCCGGACACACCGCCGGCGGTGGCGCGCCAACTTCAATTCAGTCAGCAGGTGGTGAACTGGGCGGGGAACCACCTGGATTTGCCGGCCGAGGATGTCTACCACCAGTATGTGTCGCTGGAGCAGGAGGCGGTGGTCTGGAATGTGCTGGCCGCGCCGGCCTGGTCCCTTACCCCCAAAACCTGGTGTTACCCGCTGGTAGGGTGTGTCAGCTACCGGGGCTACTTTGACCGCAAGCGCGCAGACCGTGAGGCGGCGGCGCTCCAGGACGAAGGGTTTGATACCTGGGTAGGCGGTGCGATTGCCTATTCTACGCTGGGCTGGTTTGCTGACCCGCTGACCACCCCGATGATTCAGCGCTCCCGGCCCTCCCTGGCTGAGCTGCTGATCCATGAGCTGGTCCATCGCCGGATCTATATCAAGGGTGACACCCGCTTTAACGAATCTCTGGCCACCATGGTGGGGCGAGAGGGAGCGGTGCAATATTTTGCGTTTATAAAGGCGCCGCTGCCTGACGATTATTGGTCTCAACGGGATCGGGCAAAGGCGGCGTTTCTGGCCATTATCGGCGATGCCCGTGAGGCGCTGGATGAGCTGTATACCCGTGAGCGTGACGAACAGAAACTGGCCGCCGGAAAGGCCCGTATCCAGCAGCAGGCTCGGCAGCGCTTCGCGGCAGACCGTGAACGCATTGAGGGCCTGAAAGGCTACCAGCGTTTCTTCGACGGGCCGTTGAACAATGCCCAGCTTAACGGTGTCAGTGATTACAATGCCTATGTGCCGGCCTTTGCCCGGCTGTTTTCGCAGTGCCAGCAGCAGTGGGACTGTTTCTGGCAGCAGGTGGATAACCTGGCTGACCTGAACCCGACACAACGCAAACAGGCCCTGGAGGGGCTGGCATGGAATTGATTCGTACACCCCAGCCTGAACTGGCAGACCTGATCGAACGCACCCTGACGCGCAATGGTTTTCAGGTGGAGCGTCATGAAGCTGATGAGCAATGTGTGCTGGTGATCCCGGACCCCGGGCAGTACCCCCATGCCCGTCAGCTTACCGAAGAGTTGATCGCGGATCTCAAGCGGGGTCAGGGGCGCCAGCCGCTGGAGCCCCTGACCGGGCAGCCCCAGCCATTGCTGTCCGGCGGTTGGCTGGCCAGCATGGGCTGGGTGACCAAAACCGGTCTGGTGCTATGCGTGGCCATTTTCCTGACCCCCTACCTGATTGGCGACGGGGTGTACCGTGCCCTGTTGTTCCCTTCGTCCCTGGAAGGGCTGGCCAGCCAGCCCTGGCGCCTGATTACCCCCATGCTGCTGCACTTTTCCATTCTGCATATCATTTTCAACCTGCTGTGGTGGGCAGATCTGGGGCGATTGATTGAGCGTCACCAGTCTTCGGCCCAGCTGTTACTGGTGACCCTGGTGACGGCAGGGATCTCCAATGTGGCGCAATTCCTTCACAGTGGGCCCCTGTTCGGCGGGCTGTCTGGAGTGGTGTATGGGTTGCTGGGTTACCTGTGGATTTACGGGCGCCTCAACCCGGGCGCCGGCTATGCCCTGCGCCGGGAAATCGTCCTGTTCATGCTGGCGTGGATGGTGATCTGCTTTGTGGGGCTGTCGTCTGTGGTGGCCAACGCCGCCCATTTGGCCGGGCTGGTCAGTGGCTGCCTGTTGGGTGGCATTTTTGGCCTGATGGCACGGGGAAAGAGCCATGCGCGTGTTTGAGTTAGCCCCGGTGGGCTGCTATAAAGACAGCCAAAACAATCGGTCACAATAATGAAAGGATACCGGCGACCTATGCAGTGGCGCTTCCTCCCCGGGTTGGTCCCTTCACTTTTTTGCGTAGCGGTACTTGCGCTACAGGGCTGCTCTCTGGCCCGAGTCGATGACAACCTGCCTTACGGGATACTCAACAACAACGATCTGCAGCTGGTCGAGGATGGCCTGCCGACCTACCTGTTGATGGTCGATGGGCTGATCGAAAACTGGCCGGAAAGCGAATCGCTGCTGGCCAGCGGTGCGGACCTCTACGGCGCCTATGCCGGCCTGTTTGTGGAAGATCCGGCCCGTGCCCGCAAGCTGAGCAACAAGGCCCTGAATTATGCCTTCCGGGCGGCCTGTGCTCACGACAAGGATTACTGTGAGCTGCGCAGCCTTAGCGTGCCGGAATACGAGGCCCTGTTGGCCGACGCGGGCAAGGGCGATGTGCCTGTCCTGTTTACCCTGGGTGGAGCTTGGGCCGGCTACATCCAGCAGAATACCAGCGACTGGAACGCTGTCGCCGAACTGGGCCGCGTCGAGGCCACCATGAAACGAGTGACCGAGCTGGATGAAGGCTACCAATACGGTCAGGCACACATGTACCTGGGCGTGCTTAACAGCATTCTGCCGGCCTCGCTGGGCGGCAAGCCTGAGGTGGCCAAAGCCCATTTCGAGCAGGCCATGAACCTGTCGGAAGGCAAGAATCTGCTGGCGCCGGTGATGTATGCTGAAAAGTATGCCCGCCTGATGTTCGACCGCGAGCTGCATGATCGCCTGCTCAAGGCGGTACTGGAGGCCGACCCGAACGTTCACGGCCTGACCCTGCAAAATACCTACGCGCAGGAGCAGGCCAAAGCCCTGCTTGCCGACGCCGATGATTATTTCTAGGAGTTGATTATGTTGCGTCTCGCGACTGTAATGGTGGCCTTGCTGCCGCTGGTGGCTGGCGCCGCCACCACGCTGAAGATTTCCACCCTGTACCCGGACGGCACCACCATCGTCACCGGCCTGAAAAATGCCGGCAAGGAGATTGCCGACAAGACTGAGGGCCGCGTGAAGCTCAAGATTTATCCCGGTGGGGTAATGGGCGATGACCGGGCTGTGGAGCGCAAGATCCGTATTGGTCAGCTCCATGGGCTGGTTGCCCAGGGTGGCGCCTTTGCCTCTGCCTACAAGGACAGCCAGATTCTCAACGTGCCGCTGGCCTTCAACAACTATGACGAAGTGGATGCGGTGCGTGCGGAACTGGACCCGGTGATTGAGCAGGGTCTGGAAGAAGGCGGTTGGGTCAGCTTCGGTCTGGTGGATGGAGGCTTTGCCTACGTCATGTCGGAAAACCCGGTAAAAAGCCTGGATGACCTGCGTGACCAGAAACTGTGGCTGCCAGCCAATGATGAAGCATCCGCCAAGGCGTCCAAGGCTTTTGAATTGTCGCCGATCATGCTGAACATTGGTGCCGTGCTGACGTCCCTGCAGACCGGTGCCATCAATGCCTTCGCGGCGCCGCCAGTGGCAGCACTGACCCTGCAGTGGTACTCGCGGGTGAACTACGTGACCGATATGCCGTTACTGTACACCTTCGGTTTGTTGGGCATTCACGAAAAATACTTCAAGCGCATCAGCCCGGAAGACCAGAAAGTCGTGCGCGATGTGTTGGGTGCAACCTTCGATACGCTGGATACGGAAAGCCGCAAGGAAAACCTGAGTGCGTTCCAGGCGGTGCAGCAACAGGGCCTGGAAGTGATCCAGCCCAGCGAAGCCCAGCACAGCGAATGGAAAGACTACGCCGATCGTGCCACCGCCGAGTTGGTGGAAGAGGGCGAGATTAGCCAGGACATGCTCGATCGCCTTAACGGGATTCTCGCCAAGCAGCGTGCGGGTCAGTAATGGCTGGCTTGCTACGCGGTTTACACCGCTTTGCGCATCATATCGAGGACGGCCTTATCGTGGCCGTCCTTTTGTTTATGATCCTGCTGGCGGTGGCGCAGATCATTCTGCGAAATTTCTTTGGCACCAGCCTGATCTGGATTGAACCGCTGCTGCAGAATGCGGTGCTATGGATCGGCCTGTTGGGGGCGATGATCGCTTCCAGAAACGACGAGCATATTCGTATTGATGTGGCCTCGACCTTGCTGCCGGAAAAGTATCACCCTTACCTGACTGTCGCCGTAGACCTGTTTACGGCGTTCATTTGTGTGCTGGTGGCCTGGTACAGCGTGGGGTTCGTGATCGAGGAATACGAGTATGCGACGCCCGCGTTCGGCAGTGTCCCGAGCTGGTTGTTGCAGGCCATTATTCCTGTGGGCTTTTCCGTGATGGCGGTGCGTTATGTGGTGTTGTTTGCGCTCGGCCTGATCGGTAAGAGGCCGAAAATGCAGGAGCCGGTGGCATGATTACCGCAGCGATAATTTTGCTGGTGGTGCTGGCCCTGATGGGCGCGCCCCTGTACGCGATTATTCTGGGTGCGGCGGCTCTCGGGTTTTACACCCTGGAAATCGAGCTGGCCGTGCTTCATATCGATATCTACCAGCTCAGCAATTCCGTGGTGCTGATGGCGTTGCCATTGTTCACCTTTGCCGGTTTCCTGTTGAGTGAGTCGAAAACCGCCGACCGCATGCTCCGCCTGAGCCAGGCGGCCTTTGGCTGGATGCCCGGTGGCATGGCCTTTGTGTCATTGATTGCCTGTGCCTTCTTTACCGCCCTGACCGGCGGTTCCGGTGTCACCATCGTGGCTCTCGGCGCCTTGTTGTTGCCGGCGCTGGTGAAAGGCAATTATCCGGAAAAATTCAGCCTTGGCCTGGTTACCTCATCAGGCAGTCTTGGCCTGTTGCTGGTGCCGTCGGTTCCGTTGTTGATCTACGGCATTATTGCCCAGCAGATGTCCCAGCAGCTGGATATGCCTTCGGTAGAAATTGTGGATCTGTACCTGGCGGGGCTGGTGCCTGCCCTGCTGATGATCGTCCTGTTGTATGGCTACTGCGTATGGGCAACCCGTGGCTCGGCCATGAATGGCAAGGCGGTGCCGCGTCAGCCGTTTGATTTTCGTGAGCTGGTGGATGCCCTGTGGGAAGCCCGCTGGGAGCTGCCGCTGCCGCTGGTGGTGTTGGGCGGTATCTTCTCGGGCTTCCTGGTGGTCAGTGAAGCCGCCGCGGTGACGGCCCTGTATGTGCTGGTGGCGGAGGTGTTCCTGTACAAGGAAATTTCGCTGCGTAAATTGCCGTCGATCATGCGTGATTCCATGATCATGGTAGGGGGTATTCTGCTGATTCTGGCGGTGGCCCTGGCCTTCACCGATTACCTGGTTTACGCCGGGGTGCCCGAGAAGCTGTTCACCCTGATCCAGACCCACGTGGAGAGCAAGATCACCTTCCTGATTCTGCTCAACATCCTGCTGTTGCTGCTGGGGGCGTTGCTGGATATCTTCGCGGCACTGGTGATCATGGTGCCCCTGATCCTGCCCGTGGCCCTGCGCTACGGCATCGATCCGGTGCATCTGGGTGTGATCTTTGTGGCCAACATGCAGATCGGTTACATCACCCCGCCGGTAGGCATGAACCTGTTCATCGCCAGCTATCGCTTCAAGAAGAAAGTCACCGAACTGTTCGCCTCCACGATTCCGTTCATGTTGGTACTGATCGTGGCGCTGTTGATGATTACCTATATTCCGCAGTTGAGTTTGTGGTTGGTTCGGTAAGGCAGTGAATAGTTAACAGTTAACAGTGAATAGCGGCGCGTGAAACGCGTGGTGGTGACAGAAAGTATCGAGGCCGCGCCCAGGCTTGGGCGCGGCCTCTTTCGTTTGCAGGAACGAGCAGCAAGTGTGAAGGGCCAACCCCAAGGCACGCAGACGGTAGGTTTTCCCTTTGCCTTTCGCAATGCGCAACCCTCGCATCGCGGCCCCTACTGCTCCAAAAGGTTTTCCAACGAAAGAGGCCGCGCCCAATGTCCGGGCGC
>NZ_AQOQ01000023.1:0-54089 GCF_002888555.1 Alcanivorax sp. MD8A
TCGCGCCCCTCTTTACCTTGGCCGAGGGGACGAACCAGCCTGAAAGACTGGCACGCAAGGAGTTATTCAGAGGTTCCCTAGCCAATATGCACTTCCCCCTCGGGGTAGCGCACCACCGGCTGGTGAGGACGGGTAAGCAGAAACGCCAGGGTCAGCGGCCCCACCCTGCCGAGAAACATGGTGAGCATGATAATGAGCTGCCCCGGCGTCGACAGCTCTGTAGTGATACCGCGAGACAACCCCACTGTGCCAAACGCCGACACCACCTCGAAAAGCAGGTTTTCCAGTCCAAGACGGCCGTCCGTGAAGGTTAACGCCATGAGCGCGACAAACACCAGCACACTGGCAATCAGTGCCACGGCTAACGCCTTGTAGACCAACTGGGCAGAAATCTGGCGCCCGAACAGACTAGGCAAAGGACGCCCACGCAGGAAAGCCCGGGTCGCCAGCACCAACACCATAAAGGTGGTCACCTTGATACCGCTGCCAGTGGAATTGGTTCCTGCACCGATAAACATCAACAACAGATACAACACCGTCACCGGCAAGGTCAGGCTTGCCACATCCACCACATTGAAGCCCGCGGTACGCGGTGTCACTGCCTGAAACCAGGCCACCGGCAAGCGTTCATACCAGGGCAGCCCGGCCAATGTCGCCGGGTTATTCCATTCCGCCAGCAGAAAAAACACCAGACTGAACAACAACAGCCCGCCAGTACCGACAAGCATCATCTTGCTGTGCAGGGTAAGCTGAGACCAGCGACGCTGCTTGCCGAGATCGGCCAGCACCGTAAAACCCAGCCCTCCCACGATGACCAACAGGGTAATGATCGCCACCACCCCCCAGTGGCCCCCCCACCCGGTCAAGCTGTCCGCACTCAGGGCAAAACCTGCGTTGTTGAATGACGACACTGCATAGAACAGGCTGTGAAACGCTCCTTGCCCCCACCCCAGTGCGGGCACCCAGATCAGCATCAACAACCCGGCCCCCAGCGCCTGGACAACCACCACCATGACCACAATACGGCGGATCAACCATCCCAGATCACTGAATCGGGTGTAATTCATGCTGTCTCGGATCAGCTGCTGTTCGCCCAGCCCGAGCCGGTGACCAATAGCCAGCAAGGTTGCTGCTGCAAACGTCATGATGCCAATCCCCCCAGCCTCAATCAGCAGCAACAGAATCCACTGGCCAGTCAAAGTGAAGTGACTGCCGGTGTCCACGACCGACAGGCCGGTAACCGTTACCGCAGAAGTGGCCGTAAACAACGCCTGTAACCAGTCAATGGGGACATGGGTAGAGACCGGCATCTTGAGCAACAAGGTACCGATAACAATCAGCCCCAGGAAACTGCCCAGCAAGGCAAGAGGGGGCGAGAGGCGAGCCTTGATCACCGACGGCGGACGTACCGGAAAACGGCGGCGCAGCCAGGTTCTCATTTTTCGCGGGCAAACCGCAGCAGGTCTTGCAACGTGCCGAGCAACACCATCTGGTCCCGGGCCTGCAGGGTGACCTCGTCAAAAGGAGGCTGCCAGACGTCGACACCACGCTTGACCAGCACCAGCCGCAAATTAAAAGAGGCCAACGGCAACGCGCTCACCGGCTGATCCGCAAAGCGCTCATCCACTTTGACTTCCACTACCAGCCAGTCATTACCCAGTGGTATGTAGTCGAGCATTTCCGGATGCACAATGGACTGCGCCACCCGCACCCCCATCTCATGCTCAGGATGAATAATCCGGTCAGCACCCAACCGGGACAAGATGCGATGGTGCGGCTCACTGATGGCCTTCACCCAGACCTGTTTTGCCTCGGCACTCTTCAGGGCCAGCGTGGAAAGAATGCTGCATTCCAGATTTTCACCAATGGCAACCACCACCGCGTCGTAATGGACCAGATCCAGATCCTTGACGACCTTGTCACTGGTGCCATCAGCAATCAGCGTCTGGGCAAGCTGGTCGGCATAATAGTCCACGCGTTCAGGATCGATATCCAAGCCAAGTACATCATGGCCAAGGCGTGTGAGTTCCAGCGCGATAGTAGACCCAAAGCTGCCCAGACCAATCACGGCATATTGACGTTTCACCTGCACTCCTTGTCAGCATTTGCAGTGTATTTCTCCGATACTGCCATGCAACCCTGCCTCGTGCTAACGGTTCGTCTTGCAGAAAAACCGGGGCAGCCCTCAGGACACTGAGCCTACCAGGAAAACCGGTTTTCACCGTGCTCTCTGAGTCCTATCTGATGAAACAGGAGCTTACCGCTCGCTGCCGTGGAGCAAACTGCGCCGGGCTGCCAGCAGCGAAAGCGATAAATTTTACTTCCAGGCTGCTGATGGCGGGGCCAGGTAGCGGTATGCTTGGCAACGGCATTTTCCTGTTGACGCCACGTCATGGAGCGACCTTAACTGTCATGAATAACCTGCTGAAATCTTTTACTGCAGTCTCCTTTCTGCTGCTTTCCCCTCTCGTCTTTGCCAACACCCAAAGCACCGAGATTGAGCTCAGCGAAGAAGACTTCCAACTCTGCCTTGGCGAACTGCGTGCCGAGGCCAACCAGCAGGACATTCCCGCCCAGACCATCAGCCAGTATCTCAAGGACATCCAGCTCAACCCCAAAGTCATTGAGCTTGATCGCAGCCAACCGGAATTCACCAGCAGCTTTGCCGATTACTACACCCGGCGAGTCAGTGACACACGCATTGAAACCGGGCGCAAGAAGTACCAGGCACTGCAGCCGCTGCTGCAACGGCTGACACGCGAGTACGGTATCCCCGGCCACTATCTGGTGGCGTTCTGGGGGCTGGAAACCAACTACGGCGGCTATCTGGGTTACATTCCCACTCTGGATGCCCTCGCCACCCTCGCCTGCGAAGGACGGCGGGGAGAGTACTTCAAGGGAGAGCTGTTCAATGCACTGCGTATCCTGCAAGCCGGCGATGTGGAACGGGACATCATGAAGGGGTCCTGGGCCGGCGCCATGGGACAGACCCAGTTCATGCCCGCGATCTTTCTCCAGTACGCCCTTGATGACGACGGCGATGGCCGCCGCAATCTGTGGGAAAGTGAGCGCGATGCGCTAGCCTCCGCCGCCAACTTCCTGCGCGGGCTCGGCTGGCAGCGCGAAGAGCGCTGGGGGCGCGAGGTCTCCCTGCCTGAGGAGTTCGACTTCCAGCTCACCGGCTTTGCCAACCAGCGGCCGCTGAGCGAATGGGCGCGTCTGGGTATCACCTTGCCGGGCGGCGCCGCCTTGCCAGTAGCCGACCTTGAGGCTGCGGTCATCGTGCCCTCGGGGCACAACGGCCCTGCCTTTCTCGCCTACGGAAACTTTCGCGTGATCATGGGCTGGAATCGTTCCGAATCCTACGCGATTGCGGTGGGCCGACTGGCCGACCGTATCGCCGGTGGCGGCGCCCTGCACCAGGCACCCGTGCCAGCACCACGCCTGAACCGTGAGCAGGTCAGCAAGCTACAGGAAACCCTCAATCAATTGGGACATGACGCGGGCGACGTGGACGGTCTGCTTGGTCCAGGGACACGCAAGGCGCTGGCCCGCTACCAGCAGGCCAACGGCATGGTTGCCGACGGCTTTCCGGATCAGGATGTGCTCACTCACCTTGGCATCCTGCCCTGAGAGGCCACGAAAACACACAAGGCAACCCCAGCGGACAAGGTCTCTCCTGCCCGGCATGATGATCGCGGGCCAAGGCGTGCTGAGGGCTGCCTTTCCGAGGTTTCATCTGTCACAGACGCATGGCATCCTTTGAATCACATTCGATCCGGAGTCTGCCATGCGCCTCACCCCCGCCCCGCTTCTCACCACCCTGCTGGCCAGTCTGGCCGTGACAGCCTGCGCCGACACGGCCGCCACTCTGGAAGCACAACGCGACGACAGCGTCACCGCCACCGAAATCAGCAATGGCCTCCATCATCCGTGGTCGCTTGGCTTTGTCTCCGATAGCGAGTGGCTCATTACCGAGCGGCGCGGCACATTACGTCGGGTGCTGTCCGGCACCTTGCAGGACGCCCACGTAGAAGGCGTGCCTGAGGTGGTCGCCGTGGGCCAGGGCGGACTGTTCGATGTGCTCCCGCACCCGGACTTTTCCGATAACCAGCGCCTGTACCTGAGCTATGCCAAACCCTGCGGCGATGGCGGTGGCACCACCGCCGTGGGTTACGGCATCTATGAAGCGGGCACCCTGAAAGAGTTTCAGGATATCTATGTGGCAGAAAAGTCCTGCACCAATACGGCCAAGCATTTTGGCGGCCGCATCCTGTTTGATAACGATGGCTACCTGTTTTTAACCATCGGTGATCGTGGTGAGCGCGAGCGTGCACAAGATACCCATGACCCCGCCGGCAGTCTTCTGCGCCTGCACGACGACGGCCGGATTCCTGCCGACAACCCGCTGGCAGGCCAAGACGGCAAGGCCACGGAAATCTGGAGTTGGGGGCACCGCAATCCACAAGGGCTAGCGCTCCACCCCTCCAGCGGCCAACCCTGGCTAAACGAGCACGGTCCCCGTGGCGGTGATGAGATCAACGCACCGGAACCCGGCGTCAATTACGGCTGGCCCGTGATCACCTACGGACGCGAATATTACGGCCCCGGCATCGGCGACACCGAAAAGAAAGGCATGGCCCAGCCACTATTGCACTGGACCCCATCCATTGCGCCGGCAGGGATGGCCTTTATCACCAGTGACCGCTACCCGGACTGGAAAGGCCACACCGCCAGCGGCGCACTCAAACTCACCCACCTGAACAAGGTCGCTTTCGACGGCAAAAAACCGCTCAACGAAATCCGCCTGCTGCAAGAACGTAACGAGCGGATCCGCGATGTGAGACAAGGACCTGACGGTTACCTTTACCTGCTCACCGACAGCAACAACGGCAAGCTGTTACGGCTGGAGCCGGCGGAATAGAAAATCAGAAGCGAGTTTCAATCTTGTAGCTTGTAGCTTGTAGCTTGTAGCTTGTAGCTTGTAGCTTGTAGCTTGTAGCTTGTAGCTTGTAGCTTGTAAGAGCGAACCCCACTCAAGCCAAAAGCCCAAGCCTTTACTTTTCCGCTTTGGATCTACGTAACCCGAAGCTTGTTACTCGCCCATTCAAAAGCCAACCGACGTCACCAGCTGGAAACTGTTCTCGCTGGTGATGGTATCGTCATCGGTGTAGGCGTATTCAACGGCAAAACGCAGCGGCGAGCGGTGGAACAGCAAGAGCTCGAAGTCCAGCCCCACAATGGCCTGATTCAACTCAATGTCAGCGAAACCAAAATCCAGATCGTAATGACGATAGCGCAGATGCAATGCCTCACGCCGCAATGACAACGGCACCTTGAACGAATACCAGGGCAGATTGATCACCTTGGACACACCCGCCTCAGCCGCCGTCACCTGCTCTGCGTAGTAGGTATCATCCAGGGCCGGAATCACGATACGAGAAGGATCATTGGCGATATAGTCCTGGGTCTCCGCCAACTCCACCCCCCGGCGGTCCACAAAGCTCAGAGAGGCATCACTGCGGGAAAACTGCCCACGGGCGCCAAGATAAAACTCGGCAGGCAGATCTGTCATCACACTCAGGGTACCGCCATAGCTGGTGTCATCCCGATCATCAACCTGGTAGGCCGTCAGCCCGACATGCTTGTTAGGCAGGTAGCTGTTACCAAACCGGGTGGTTCGACTCAGGCTCCATTGCGCCGCCAGCGGCTCTCGCTCACTGAGGTGATAATCCTGATACCAGGTGCCCGCCAGCTCACTGTACCAGTAGCCGGACTGCAAGAACGGCAGCCGCAGCTCTGCACTCAGCCCGTGATCTCGGGCTTCATCCGGAGGCGTTTCGCGATCCAGCTGATCATCCAGCACCCAGTATTGCTTGACGCCGCCGATCAGGAAAAACTGATTGTTGCTATACCCTGCCCCCGCCAGGGTTGTCAGATCACTATCTCGGTAACTGAACAGGCTCAACTCATTCTGCTCCAGTGGATCGGCAAAGCGGATCCGCACGTTATAGAGCGTATGCAAATCTTCTTCGTTCTGTGGCGTCGCCTCATCGTCCTCTTCCGCATACAGCGCCAGTGACAAGTCTGTGCCGCTGTATCGCATGGCGGTGAGAGAATGATAACGATGATCCAGCGCCACCGGGTGCGACTCACTGTCCACCGTCAGATTCTCTGTTTCACCTTCCGGCGTATCCCAGCGCAACGCCCGGACAAAAGGGGAGCCGGCCTGAGGATTCAGGGTTTTCAGATAATAGCCATACTGTTCCGCTTCAATCGCCACCGCCAGCACCCGGTCATCATCCAGCAAGCGAGCGGCAACGATATCGTCTTCGGGCAGAACCCGACTGACATCTCCTTCTCCTTCCACCCGATATAACGCAGAGCCGTACTCACTGTTGGCGACAAAAAGAACACGCCCCTGACTGTCCACATCGGCCACAACACCGTAATAACCCTGATAGCGATATAACGGCGTGCGGTTTCGATACAGGGTCCGCTCTGCCCCATCCTGTACAAAGTAATAAAGATCATCACCCTGTACGTCGACGCTGGAATTCACCTGACCATAGAAATCCTCACCCACATACAACTGTGGCTGATCATAGGAACTGGCCACATCGAAATACACCGGCACTTCAGCAGAGGTATAGCCCTGAATCACCCGCCCCCGACTATCGTCTTTCAGGAATACGCCCTCACTGTACAACCCCTGAGTGATACGCCAGGGCGAACTATAAGCACTGGCCATAGACCAGGTTTCACCCTCGTGTCGAAACAGCTCCCCCGCCCGATAGGTGGAACGGTTTTTTTCCAGCGTGCCGGTGTTGCGGTTCAGCACCACATGAAATGGCGCTCTCACATCCTGTGGGCTGGCCAGGAAAAAAATGTCATCGGCATCGCTGTTTAGCGCAGTGAAATGTTTTGAGGTAATCAGGGGCTCGCCCTCTGACATTACCGCCATACTGGCTTGCCGGGTCTCATGCTCTACCCAGTCTGAAAAGGTATTGTCAAAGTTGTTACCAATGGCGGCCCGCAAGGGGGCATTCGTCACAAACGGCAGATACCAGTAGCGCGAACGCATCTTGAAGTAACGGTTGGTAGCATCCATCCCGTAATGATCGGCAAGAAAATACTGATAGTGACTTCCCAGCGCATAGCTGTTTTCACCGTAGGGGAAATACAGGGTCTGGTTATAGGCTCGCTCCGGCGTCAACAACCCGGCCTTTGCCTTGGCATGTACCAGCGCATCAAAACGGCCGCTATAAAGCCGCCCACCGTTGCCATGACGGGACTCATTCAGCACCGCATTACCCTCCAGCATGAAGGACGACTCGAATGCGTTGGGCACAATGGCAGGAATAAACGGCATCATGAAAGTGCCGTTACCCAATACCGTATGCAAGGTGCTGGAAACCCGGTTGTCCTTGGCATTGATCTGGTAGTTGTGCGCCGTCTCGTGAAACAGCAGGGTGTCGAGCCAGGAGGTTGAGGCGAAATAGTCGATAGCCTCCGCCCCACCCACATAGTTTATCTGCCGGTTATGGGGAAACTGGGTAGAGAAGCCGTTGGCAATCTGGTTGTTGTCAGAGATCAGTCCGACATATAACGGCGAGTCCATCTGGTAACCGAAGGTGGCCTCGTAGTCCGGTTGCAAATCCTGCTCTACCCCGGCGGCATGCTCGGCGAAGGATTGGTTCTTTTCGGTGAAGATCAGCTCGGTGTTACGCACCGTCGTCTTGTAATAACTCTCATCATGAGGGACCACCGTCGGGTTACGCTGTACCAATGTCTCCCCGTGAACGATCATGGCAGAAAAGAGCAGAACGCCGCCCAAATACATTCTTTTTGTCATTTTCTCTCCCCGCCCAAACGGCTCTTACAGTCGCTCACATAACCTGCGGTTTTCTTAACCAATCCCCGGCCACCTACCAACAGAGTTGCATTATCCGGATGGTTACCCTGAAACCGGTTCACTCTTTATGCCTGTTCATTCCATAACAAGACGAGGCAACTTATGAACGCCCTTCACCCGCCCCGCCGGTTTCTCGCGACTGGAACCCTGGCCCTGGCCTTAATGCTCACTGCCTGCGGTGGCAGCGGCAGCAGCAATAATACCCCGACGGACACAACAACGGGGACCGCACCCGCGCCATCGCCAGCGGCAAATAACAGCGATGCAAACAGCCCTGATCCACAGGATATCAACCTTCAGTGGCCGCAGCCCTATGAACGCGAGGCAGAGTATCCGGCGACAGTTAATCTCCCCCAGCAACTGATTACCCTGCGCGATGGCATCCGCCTGTCGGCCACGGTCACGTTGCCGGCCGATGCCAGCGGCAACGCTATCGACGGCAGCTTCCCGGTCATCGCCACCTTTACCGGTTACAACCAGTTTTTGACTGCCGGGGTTTTCGCTGACAACGATCTGGTACGCAGGGGCTATGCCTATATCACCGTAGATCTACGTGGCACCGGCGCCTCTGAGGGCAGCTGGCAGGCGTTTGGCCAGACCGACCATGACGACATCGCTGAGCTGATCCAGTACATCAAGCAACAGCCCTGGAGTAACGGCAAAATCGGCATGAACGGTGCGTCCTACATGGGCATCACCGGGTTGCTGGCCGGGGCCCAGGAAGACCCCGCCGTGCAAGCTATCTTTGCCATCGTCCCCATGGGGGATGCCTACCGGGATATCGTGTTCAGTGGCGGCCAGGTCAACGCGGGGTTCATCCCCCTGTGGGTCACACTGGTGACCGGTCTCGGCATCATTCCCACCCCCGCTGGGCTGGACAACGACGAACCCGGCTACTTCCTCTCTACCCTGCTGCAACACCTGCAAGGCGCCCTGACCGAGTTTCAGGTGCCCGTTGTGGCCGGTGCACTGATCGGCGACGAAAACAAATACGACACCGAATTCTGGCGCATCCGTTCACCTCTGGAGAAACTCGACCGGATTACCGCCCCCACCTTTGTGGTCGGAGGCCTCAACGATATTTTCCAGCGTGGCGAGCCGCTGATTTATGAAGGTCTTAAAGATCACACCGATGCCAAACTGCTGATCGGCCCCTGGGAGCACCTGCAGGGTTCCTCCGCGGAGGGCCTGCCTGCCGATGGCGTGCCCGGCATTGGCAGTATCCGGCTTGCCTGGTTCGACCATTACCTGAAAGGCATCGACACCGGCGCCAACCAGTTTCCGCCGGTCACCCAGTATTACACCGGGGCCGAACGCTATGTTACCGCGGAAGACTGGCCACACCCGCAGGCACGCGCCGAAACCTTCTACCTGCATGGTCAGTTTGCGGCTCCTCTCATTGGCCACCTTGACCAGCAAGCCCCCACCGGCGACAACCGCACCAGCCTGCTGCAGACCCCGCTCAATGGCCTTTGCTCCGCCAGTGCCAGCCAATGGACCGCAGGCGTACTCGGCATGATTCTTCCGCCCTGTGCCAGTCAGGATAACGTCGTCAATCTGCTCGAAGCGGTCTACACCAGTGAGCCGCTGGAAGAAGACATGGCCATCAACGGTCCGATTACCGGTCAGATCTGGGCTTCCACAACCGCCCTGGATAGCAATGTCACGGTACGCGTCAGTGTCGTAGGCGAGAACGGCATTGCCCGCCCGCTGACCCACGGTATCCAGATGGCCTCCATGAGTGCCTTCGAGGCCAGCCGCTCTCGCTTCATGAATGGAAAATTGATTCAGCCCTGGCACCCATTCAGCGCAGAATCCCGCAAAACCCTGACGCCGCTGACACCGTTCCGGGCCGATGTTGAAGTATTCCCCACCAGTGCGGTAATCCAGGCCGGGGAAAAGCTGCGCATCAGCGTCGGCAGCAGTGACCTTCCCCATGGCCTGAGCCCGCTACCAGATCTTCTCGCCAGCGTGCTCGGCGCCATGACGATTTACAGCACTCCGGCCATGCCATCGCGGGTGAATATCCCGCTGGTACCGATCAGCGCCCTGTAACCCTCCTTCCTGGCCGGATACCCCGGCCGCCTCCTCCTGCGTGCCGGTGCGGCCTTCGAAACGGCCAGCACCGGCACCGGACGGACTGTTTGCCGTCCATCACGGCCTTTATTTTGCCTTATCCAGTGATAAAGCCTTCTCCCGTCGCCCAGCATCGCTACAATGAACCCCGTTCAAAATGCTGCCCCATTTGGAGATCTCATGACCCTTGGTAAAGGCCAGATGCTTCGCCTTTCTCTTGCTCTCGCTCTGGGCGGGTTTGGCATTGGCAGCGGCGAGTTTGTGATCATGGGGCTGATGAACCGCGTGGCCACCGACCTGCAGGTGGCCGTGCCCGATGTGGGCTATGCCATCAGCAGTTATGCGCTGGGCGTAGTCGTGGGCGCTCCGCTGATTTCCGCTTTTGCCGCGCGCGTTCCCCGTCGCGCCCTGCTTATCTCGCTGATGCTGGTATTTGCGGCAGGCAACATGGCCAGCGCGCTGGCCTCGGATTTCTGGACGTTTGTCTTTTTGCGATTTCTTGCCGGCCTGCCCCACGGCGCCTACTTCGGCGTAGCCGCCCTCGTCGCGGCGGCGGCCGTCCCTTATCACATGCGAGCCCGGGCGGTCGCCCGCGTCATGAGCGGATTGACGATCGCGATTGTGGTTGGGGCTCCCCTGGCCACCTGGGCCGGCAACCTTTTCGGATGGGAAGTGGCCTTCCTGGGCGTGGGAATCATTGCGCTGCTGACCGCCCTGCTGGTGTGGCTGTGGGTGCCCTGGCAGGCCCCGGACCCCAACGCCAGCCCGGCCAGAGAACTCTCCGCCCTGGTCAAGCAACGGGTGCTCTTCACACTGGGGGTAGCCAGTATCGGCTTCGGCGGCATGTTTGCCGTGTTCAGCTATGTCATGCCCACCCTCACCGAGCAGGCAGGCATGGCAGAACGCTGGGGGCCGCTGGTTCTGATGATCTTCGGCATTGGTACCATCGTGGGTAACTTTGCCGGCGCGCGCGCCGCCGACGGCAACCTGTTGCGCGCCATTGTGCTGATCCTGATCTGGTGTGCGCTGGTACAAGCGGGCTTCTTCATGGCGGCCGACTATGTGGTGGCCGGGGTCGTCTTTGTCGGTCTGGTCGGCACCAGCATGGCGCTTGGGCCGGCCCTGCAAACCCGATTGATGGATGTGGCCGAAGACGCACAGACCATGGCGGCGTCCATGAATCATGCTGCCTTTAACATGGCCAACGCACTGGGGGCTTGGCTGGCTGGCATCACGATCAAGAGTGGCGCCGAATGGTCCACCACCGGCCTGGTAGGAGCAGCGCTGGCCATTGGCGGGTTACTGATTTTCCTTGCGGGCCGGGCGCTGGAACAGCATGAAACAGCAGGCAGCCCAATACCCACTGGAGAAAACCGGTTTGTGGAGTAACAGCCCACCAGCAGGCAGACCAAAAAAAGGGCCGCACGAGGAGTGCGGCCCAACGACCTGTCGCCAAGTCCATTGGCAACAGGTTATCGGCATCTCAACACAGTGGTGCCATTGACACACACTCTTGAGAAGTCAGCGATGGGTCGTTAATGAAAATGCCGCACAGGCAACAGACAGGTCTTCATGATGGCGCTCTCCCAATTCCTTTTGTTGTTTGGCCTGCCGGTGTGTCCCGGCTAGGCCTGATCACTTTTATTGTCAGCGATTACCCGGTGTAGCATGCCGCCAGACAGCCTGCACACCCAGGAGGCGGCGTCCCTGCCTCCTCGTAAAATTTGTAAAACAGCATGCTCCTCGCAGCGCCCTGAAACTGTGCACCAGTCCACACTGGCACGCACAAAATGCAGTTTTTTGTAACCGCCTGCCGCAGCTAACGCACACCAGCCGACAGCGGCACCGGTTGCACAAATTTGCCGGTGACAGGAAAACGAATTTCCACCAACAAACCTCCATGCTCATGGTTCGCCAGACGAATCTCGCCGTGATGCATATCCACGATCCGTTTCACGATCGCCAGGCCCAGACCGCTGCCACTCAAGGTCCGGGCTTTTTCACCACGAGAGAAAGGCTGCAGCAGCAGGGGAATATCTTCCTCCCGGACCCCTTTGCCGTGATCCCGCACTGACAACACCACCACGTTATCATTGACTACCGTGCGAATATCCACCGGCGAGGCGCCGTACTTGAGCGCATTGCCGATCAGGTTGGCCAACATCCGTTTTACCGTCAGACGTTTCAGCATCAGCCTCGGCAGGTCGGCCAGTGCAAAACGGATTTGCTCGGCAGGGTATTTCCCCGCCACCTCGTGGATCAATGCATTGAGATTTTCAAAATCCGGCTGCTCGTCTGCACCATCACGAATGAAGGAAATAAACTGATCGAGGATGGCATCCATGTCTTCGATGTCTTCGATGATGCCTTTGGCCAGCTCTTCGTCCTGCATGAATTCCGCCGACAGGCGAAGACGGGTCAGCGGGGTGCGCAGATCATGTGACACCCCGGCGAGCAACAGGGCACGATCACGCTGGGCCTGTTGCAGATCGCTGGTCATCCGGTTGAACGCCGTATTCACCGTCTGGATTTCTTCCGGACCGATGCTGGTGTCCAGCACCGGCACCGCTTCTCCCCGACCTACTTTCAGCGCAACCCGGGCAAGACGCCGTAGCGGCAGGTTGAGCCCCCGCGCAATCAGCAAACCACCAATGATCGCCAGCAGCGGGACGGTCACCCCCCAGCCCAGTAACAGATAGCGGTCATAGTCACGGAAGAATTCCATCGGCACCCGTAGCCAGCGCCCTTCAAACGAGGGGGCACTGACCCACAATACCGGCTGGCGACTGTCTTCCAACCTGACGGTGACCGTTTCGTTGAGACGCTCTTCCAGCTCTTCGCGAAAGCGACTGACCACTGGCTGCGACAGCAGCATGGTTCCCTCATGCAGGTTCTGCGGTTGTGCCACTTCGATGCTGGTGGCATTGGCCAGGCGCCCTGCCAGACGATTGTCATCCTGCCCCTCGGCGCTGAATGCCAGCTCTGCCTGGAGCACCGTGAGCCGGGCATACTCACGGATTCCGGGCAGGTAGGCATTGCGGGCAAAGAACCACAACGTAAGCGCCTGACTGATACCGATCACCAGACCCACCACGATGGCAGAACGGACGAAGGCAGTGCGGGGGTAGAATTTCATAACGGCTCGCTGGCACGCAAAAAAGAAAAAACAGGAAAGGCCATCCTACGCTTTTCGCGTGAAAGCGTGCAGGCGTGTTGCGTGCAAGCGCCTTTTAATCCGGCACAAACACATAGCCCACACCCCACACCGTCTGGATATAACGGGGCTTGGAAGGATCGTCTTCCAACAGGCGACGCAAACGGGATACCTGGACGTCAATGGAGCGCTCCATGGCTGACCATTCGCGACCACGAGCCAGACTCATGAGCTTGTCACGGGTCAGTGGTTCGCGGGGATTTTGTACCAGCGCCTTGAGCACTGCGAATTCGCCGGTGGTCAGCCCCTGCGGATCCCCTTCCCGGGCCAGGGTACGGTTAGCCAGATCCAGCTCCCAGGGGCCGAAGGTCACTCGCCCCTCTTCCTTGCTCGGCGCCCCCGGCACTTCGCGGATATGCCGACGCAGTACCGCGCGGATACGGGCATCCAGTTCACGGGGATTGAATGGCTTGGGCAGATAATCATCCGCTCCCGCATCAAGCCCTTCGATGCGCTCGGCATCGTCACCCTTGGCGGTGAGCATGATGATCGGCATGGCGTTCTCCGCCTCCCGAAGGCGTCGACAAATCGACAGGCCGTCTTCGCCCGGCAACATCAAATCCAGTACCATCAGTGAATAGATTTCACGGGACAGGGCGCGATCCATTTGTTCGGCATCGCCCACCGCCTTGACGGCATAACCGGCTTCTTCAAGGAACCGTTGCAGCAGGCTGCGCAGGCGCGCATCGTCATCTACAACGAGGATCTTGTCTTGTTGGTCGCTCACTGGTCCTCCCGATAGCCCGTCCAACACTGGCGCAGGCAATGAAATCAGCTATTTTCAGGAAATTCAGGGTCTGATTTACGCATTATGCAGTGAACGTGCAAGAAAATGGCCTGACCAGATTGTATAAAAACATTGCCGTGGCGGGATGATGGATCATGGGCAAGCCGCGCAACACGCTCTAGGCGCCCCTTGAGAAAGTCGCTACAGTACGCCACCTGAGAATCATTATCGATAAGGGATTCACCTTGCGAGAGCGCCTCAAACAGATTCCACCGGTTGCCCGTGTCGTCCTGGGCACCGTCTTTGTCATTGTTTTGCTGTCGGTCTTCAAGCCCGCCGCAGAAACCCGCGATGTCACTGAACACCACGACCGGGTACGTTTTGTGTTGGCAGAACCTGCCTCCCGTTCACCCCAGATCCAGTTATTCGGCCGCGTCCAGTCCCCTCGCGCCGCCAGCCTGACCGCCGTGGTAACTGCCAATGTAGCCGACATCCCGGTGCGCTCGGGCAACCGGGTCAGCGAGGGCGACCTGCTGATCCAGCTGGACGACACCGAAACCGCCCTCGCCCGTGACCGTGCCAAAGCCAGCCGCGACGAGGCCAAGGCCCAATTGCAGACCACCCGATTACGCTTCGATAGCGACAAGGAAAACCTGGCGCTGGAACAAAAGCTGGCGCAACTGGCTGCCAACAATCTGGAGCGACTGGAATCGCTGCGCGGCAAGAAACTGGTCTCCCAAACCCAGCTGGACGAAGCAGAAGAAGCCAAGGCCCGCGCGGACCTGTCTCTTGCCCAGCGTCAGCTCAGCGTCAGCGATTACCGCAATGAACTGGTCCGAATGGAAGCCCGCCTTGCCAGTGCCGAGGCTCAACTCAAGCAAGCGGAAATTGATCTGGCTCGCACCCGTGTGATGGCGCCCTTTGATGGCACCATTACCAATGTGGCCGTGGCCCCCGGCGAGCGGGTGCGCCCCGGTGAACCCCTGATCAGCCTGTTTGCCGATACCGAACTGGAAGTGCGCGCGCAGATTCCCGAGCGCCACCTTCCCGCCGTTCGCGACGGGTTGCTGCAGGGCGCATTGACCGCCAGCACCACACTGGAAGGCCGCACCCTGTCACTCAACCTGAAACGCCTCGCCGGTGACGCCGCTGACGCCCGGGGCGGCATCGATGGCTTGTTTGAATTTGCCGGTGGCGTCCCGTCTGCGGCACTGGGCAGACCCATTACCATTACTCTCACCTTGCCAGCCAGAGAGAATTTGCTGGCCCTGCCCGCGACGGCGCTCTATGGGCTGAACCGGCTTTACCTCATCGACAACGACAATCGTCTACAACGCACCCCGGCCAGCATTGTCGGTGAAGCCATGGACGGTGAGACATCCTTGTTGCTACTCAAGGCGCCCGAACTCCAGGGGGGAGAGCGCGTGTTGGTGACCCAGCTTCCCCAGGCCATTGTGGGGCTGCCTGTGGACCCGCAGCCGGCTCCCGGCAGCAATGCGGACAAACCCACCCAGGCTCCTGCAGCCAGTGACGCAGCAGGAGAGGCACCGTGAGCGAATCTCGCGGTCTGATCGCCAGCTTCACCGAACACAAGGTTGCCGCCAACCTGTTAATGATCCTGATGCTGCTGCTCGGCGGGCTGGGATTGATGCGGCTGAATACCCAGCTGTTCCCGAACTTCGAATTCGATTTCATCTCGGTATCCATTCCCTGGCGAGGGGCCAGCCCGGAGGATATTCAACGCTCCATCACCATCCCGGTTGAGCAGGCCATTCGCACCCTGCCCAACACCAAGAAATTGATCGCCCGCTCCCAGCAAGGCATGTCACTGCTGTTCATCGAGCTGGAGGATGGCACCGACCTTGGACTGGCACTGGATGATGTGCGCCAGCGCATCGACTCAGTACGCAACCTGCCGCAGGATGCCGAGCGGCCGGTGATCCAGAAAATCACCAACTATTCGCTGGTCACCTCGATTCTCGTTTCCACTCAAAACGGCACTCTGGAAGAACTGCGTCCCCTGGTGCGCAAGATGGAAGACGAGCTGCTGGCGCTGGGGATCGGCAAGGTCGAATTCATTGGCCTTCCCGAAGAAGAAATGGCGATCCAGATCCCTGCCGGCACCCTCCACGATCTGCGCATGACGCTGGGCGAGATCAGCAACAAGGTTCGCAATTTCAGTCAGGATACGCCCGCTGGCACCGTTGGCCGGGACGATGCGGCCAAACAGCTACGAGCACTGGGCCAGCGGCGCGACGAAAAAACCTTTGCCGAGCTGCCCCTGCTCACCACAGCCGACGGTCAGCAGCTATCACTGGGGGACGTGGCCATTATCGAGCGCCGCCCCCGGGATGATCAGGCCACCCTGACCTATCAGGGTAGCCCGGCTATTGAACTGCAGGTCATGCGCGGCGAAGACGGCGACATGCTGGGCCTGGCAGAAAAGGTGCACGCGTGGGGCGATCAGTACCAGCACACCCTCCCGGAGGGGGTGAAAATGACGTTCTATTTCGAGGCTTGGAAGCTGGTGGAAGAACGGATTTCCACCCTTCTCTGGAACGGCATTTCGGGTCTGCTACTGGTGGTTGCGACCCTCTACTTTTTCCTTAATGCCCGGGTTGCCTGGTGGGTGATGCTGGGCATTCCCGTTTCGTTCATGGCAACACTGGGTCTGGTCTGGCTGTTTGGCGGCACCATCAACATGATCAGTCTGTTCGGTCTGATCCTGGCCCTGGGGATTATTGTCGACGATGCCATTGTGGTCGGCGAAGACACCCTCACGCACTTACAGCAAGGCGAATCCGCCACCCGTGCCGCCCTGGGCGGTGCCCGGCGCATGTTCTGGCCCGTGGTGGCCTCCAGCACCACCACCATCGCCGCCTTCCTGCCTCTGGGAATGATGAGTGGCGCCATGGGCAAGATTGCCTTTGACGTACCCTTCGTGATGATCTGCGTGATTCTGGCCTCGTTGCTGGAATGTTTTCTGGTCCTGCCCGGTCACTTGCACCACAGTTTCCGAGGCGTGCAGATCAAGGCCAGCGGCATGCGCAAGCGCATCGACGACGGCTTCGACCAGTTACGTGAGGAGCGCTTCCGCCCGCTGGTGGAATGGGCCATCCGCCACCGCCATCTGGTGACGGTGTCAGCAGTGTGTGCCTTTGTGCTTGCGCTGGCCATGGTCTCCACCGGCTGGCTCAAGTTCACCTTCTTCCCCAATGTGGACGGTGATCAACTGCGAGCCGTGGTGGAGTTCTCCTCTGGCACCGATCGCAGACAGGTAGACCAGTTTCTCAAGCAACTGGAAGACAAGCTCAACGAAGCCAACGAAGAACTGGGCGGAAACCTGGTGCAAACCGTCATCAGCCACCATGGCGCCGCCGCCGGCTTCCCCAACCCCGGTGGCAGGCAGGACAAATTCGGCGACGAATACGGCACCCTGGTCGTGGAAGTGTATGTCGGCGCCGATCGAGACATCAGCAACGAGACCCTGATCAAGACCTGGCGTGACAAGCTCACCCTGCCGCCGGGCCTGGACCAGCTCAGCATCGCCCAACCAGAAGCCGGCCCCCCGGGCAAGCCCATCGAAGTCAAACTGACCGGCTCCGATGCTCCCACACTCAAGGAAGCCTCACTGCAACTGCAGGAACGGCTTCTGCAGTTTTCCGGGGTCAGCAACGTGGACGACGACCTGCCCTACGGCAAGGAGCAGCTGACCTTCCAACTCACCCCTCAAGGGCGCGCACTGGGGCTGACACTCAATGATGTGGCCGGCCAGCTGCGGGCCGCCTTTGATGGCAGCCTGGCGCAGCTCTATAACGAAGAGGACGACGAGATCGAGGTGCGGGTCATGCTGCCCGACAGCGAACGCCGTCACTTCAGCGCCATTGAACGACTGCCCATCATCACCCCCCAGGGCGAAGCGATCCCACTTCGCGACGTGGTGCACTTCGAGGCCCGCCAGGGGGTAGACCTGTTGCGCCGGGTCAATGGCGAACTGGCGGTGACCATCTACGCCGACCTGGACCCGGAACAGGGCAACGCCAACGAAATCATTGCCACCCTGAACAACGGCATCCTGCCTGAGCTGCAGGCAAAATACGGTATTGGCATCGGCTACGAAGGCAAGCTGCAGGAACAGGCCGACAACCTGCGGGATCTGGCTACCGGCGCCCTGCTTGGCCTGGCCATTATCTACATCGTGCTGGCTTGGGTATTCAGCTCCTATTCCTGGCCGCTGGCAATCATGACCGCCATTTTCTTCGGGCTCACCGGAGCCGTGATTGGCCACCTGTTCGCTGCCCCCTTTGGTATCCATTTCTCCATGTTCTCGGCCATGGGTCTGTTCGGGCTATCGGGCATTATCGTCAACGACTCCATCGTACTGGTGAGTTTTTACCAGCAACTGGTGGCCGAAGGCATGGAGCGTTTTCAGGCTATTGTGGAGGCCTGCGTGCGGCGTCTTCGGGCGGTGCTGCTGACCTCCATCACTACCGTAGCCGGTCTGACCCCGATGCTGTTCGAGACCTCCCTGCAGGCCCAGTTCCTCAAACCCATGGCCATCAGCATCGTGTTCGGGCTGTTTTTCGGCACCGCCCTGATCTTGCTGGTGGTTCCGGCCATGCTGATGATCATCGAAGAACAGCGAGACCACTTCCGCGGCATGGGCCAGCGACTGGCTCCGGCTAACTGGGGGCAACTGGCCCGGCAGGTGTGGCGTTTCGACCCTGTCCACTACCGCCAGCAACCCGGTCCGGAAGGTCTGGGCGGGCACCTGTGGTGGGTCATGATCCTCGGCCCGTGGCTGCTGTTGATGGTACTGGGCAAGTTGCCCCTGATCCTGGCGGCGGGCCAGGCCGGGCATCTGGCGCTGGCCATTCCCGGCGGCATACTGTGGGGGCTGATGGCCGGGCTGGGTGCGTTTTTCCTGTGGCAGTTGTTCCGCCGCCGCCGCCAGGCCCCCCATAGCGCTGCCCGCTGGCTACTTGCGGTAGTGATGGGCGGCCTGCTGATGGCCATCTTTGCCCCGCTGGCCGGGCCTGAAGGGAACCCTCTGGCTCTGGCTTTCTGGGAGCAGGCCAAAACCACGGTGTGGATTGCCCTGGTGTTGCTGCCACTGCTGTTCTGGACCCGGCGCAGTGCTCATACCCTGACAAGATAGGGGCAAGCTACAAGCTGCAACGCAGGCCGGGCTGGCGCGGAATTATCTGCCCTGCCCGCGTTCAGGGCCTGGCGGCCCTGCCCCCGTAAAAGAAGGGGGTTACCACAACGGGCACGGAGACAATCCCGCCTGCGCTGCACTCTCTGTGGTAAAAAATGCCTTTAGTCCAGACTTGGTACGCGGGTATGGAGCCAAACGAATGGCACCGACCTCCCCCGTGTTGCAGCTTGAGGCTTGTGGCTTGTAGCTGCTATTGGCGACACTCTGCGTCACCTGGGTGCCGGAATTCGACAGCTTACCTTTGCCCCGCTGGCTGCTATCATGCGGGATTGATTGAACCGCACACATAAAAAAACAGAATTGGGCCGACCGGGACCGTAAAATACGTCGGCATTGAGGAGAGCAAGAGATGGCAAAAATTCTTGTGGTGGACGACTCCCCGACCCAACTGACCAACCTGGTCAAGATTGTCCAGGGCCAGGGCCATGAAGTCGTCACCGCCAGCAACGGCATGGAAGGGGTCGAGATGGCCCGGCAGGAACAACCTGACCTGATCCTGATGGATGTGGTCATGCCCGAGCTTAATGGCTTCCAGGCCACCCGAAAGATTACCCGCGATCCCAGCACCGAGAGCATTCCCGTGATTCTGGTCACCACCAAGGATCAGGAGACCGACAAGGTCTGGGGCGAACGCCAGGGCGCCTTTGGCTATGTGGTCAAACCCCCGGTGGAAGCCGAGCTGGTGGCCATGATCAACAAGGCTCTGGGCTAACCCCCGTGAGCCGCTGAATCCAAGCCACAGCCACTTTTACAAGTCAATCTATCAACGACCGGAATCATTCCCTATGATTCCGGTCGTTTTGTTTTAAAAGCGTGCCTGCCCCAGCGTGACCGGCCAGGCCATCAAGGAATAGTCCATGCGTAGTATTGAACAGATCATTGCTGAAGAACTCTCCTGTCAGGAGCGGCAAGTCCACGCTGCCGTCGCCCTGCTCGACGAAGGTGCCACCGTCCCCTTTATTGCCCGTTACCGGAAAGAAGTCACCGGCGGCCTGGACGACACCCAGCTGCGGAATCTGGAAGAACGACTGCGCTACCTGCGAGAGATGGAAGAGCGCCGCGACGCCATCCTCAAGAGCATCGCCGAGCAGGACAAGCTCACCCCGGAACTGGAAAAGGCCATCAAGGCGGCCGACACCAAGACCCGCCTGGAAGACCTTTACCTGCCCTACAAGCCCAAGCGCCGCACCCGCGCCCAGATTGCCCGCGAAGCCGGCCTGGAACCCCTGGCCGACACCCTGCTGGACGATCCCACCCAAGAGCCCGAGGCGCTGGCCGCTGGCTACCTCAACGAAGAGCACAAGATCGCCACCGCCAAAGACGCCCTGGACGGCGCCAAGCAGATTCTCATGGAGCGTTTCGCCGAAAACGCCGAGCTGCTGACCCGCCTGCGCACCTACCTCTGGGACAAGGCACAGATTCAGTCCAAGCTGGCAGATGGCAAAGAGAAGGACGGCGCCAAATTCAGCGATTACTTCGATCACAGCGAAGCCCTGAAGGATATCCCCAGCCACCGGGCCCTGGCCCTGTTCCGTGGCCGCAACGAGAGCATCCTGCATGTCTCCATGGTGCTGCCGGAAGAGCTGGAAACAGCCATCCCCCATCCCTGTGAAGCCATGGTCACCGCCGTATCTGGCTGGAGCCATCAAGGCCGCGCCGCCGATGACTGGCTCAAGGAAGTGATGCGCTGGACCTGGAAGATCAAGCTCAACACCCACCTGGAAACCGAACTGTTGGGCCGCGTACGCGAGCTCGGTGAAGAAGAAGCCATTCAGGTCTTCGCCCGAAACCTGAAGAGCCTGCTGATGGCCTCCCCCGCCGGCCCCAAATGCACCATGGGTCTCGATCCCGGCCTGCGTACCGGGGTCAAAGTCGTGGTTGTCGACGCCACCGGCAAACTGCTGGAACACACCACCATCTTCCCGCACCAGCCCAAGAACCAGTGGGACCAGTCCCTGTCGGTACTCGCGGCCCTGTGCCTGAAGCACAAGGTGGAACTGATCGCAGTGGGCAACGGCACCGCCAGCCGGGAAACCGACAAGCTGGCCGGTGAAGTGGTCAAGGCCAGCAAGGGCAACATCCAGAAGATCATGGTCTCCGAAGCGGGCGCATCGGTGTACTCCGCATCGGAAACCGCTGCCCGCGAATTCCCCGATCTGGACGTTTCCTTCCGTGGCGCGGTCTCCATCGCCCGCCGTCTGCAAGACCCACTGGCCGAGCTGGTGAAAATCGACCCGAAAGCCATCGGGGTGGGCCAGTACCAGCACGACGTCAGCCAGGTCAAACTGTCCCGCTCGCTGGACGCCGTGGTGGAAGACTGTGTGAACTCGGTGGGGGTAGACGTGAACACTGCCAGCGCCCCGCTGCTGGCACGCATTGCCGGCCTGAATGCCACCATTGCCGGCAACATCGTCTCCTACCGGGAAAAGAACGGCGCCTTTGGCTCCCGTATCGATCTCAAACAGGTACCGCGCCTGGGCGACAAGACCTTTGAACAAGCCGCCGGTTTCCTGCGCATCATGGACGGCGCAAACCCGCTGGATAGCTCTTCCGTTCACCCGGAAGCCTACCCGGTGGTCGAAAAGATCGCCGAGAAACACGGCCGCCCGCTGAAGGAACTGATCGGCGATGCACCCTTCCTGAAAAAGGTCAACGCAGTGGATTTCACCGATGACAATTTCGGTCTGCCCACCGTGACCGACATCCTCAGCGAGCTGGAAAAACCCGGCCGCGACCCACGCCCGGAATTCAAGGCGGCGGTCTTCAAGGAAGGGATCGAAACCCTCAAGGACCTGAAGCCGTCCATGATCCTGGAAGGCACAGTGACCAACGTGACCAACTTTGGCGCCTTCGTGGACATCGGCGTTCACCAGGATGGCCTGGTGCACGTGTCGGCCCTGTCTGACAAGTTCGTGGAAGACCCGCACGATGTGGCCAAGCCGGGCGACATCGTCAAGGTAAAAGTGTTGGATGTGGACCTGGACCGTAAGCGTATCAGTCTGACCATGCGCATGGACGACCAGCCCGCCGAGAAAGGGGCAGCCCCTGCCCGCAATGGCGGCGGCCCCCGCAAGGGCAACAATGGCCCCCGTGGCCAGCGTCAGGGCGGCAACCGCGGCCAGGGCAACCAGCAAGGCAACAAGGGCACCGGCTCCTTTGGTCAGCTACTCGCCAATGCCATGGCTGAAAAGAAGGGAAAATAGTCCCGCCAACCGCTGGTGATTGCAGCCCTGACCATGCAAGGTAGGGCGACAATCCCGTAGGCAGGGGGCCCAATGTGCCCCCTGCCACCCGGATATCGAGAACGGAACTGCCTGTTATGGCCAAACTTGAACAACGTATCCGTGCCCTGCTGGATTCCGATGCCGCCGCCACCCTGGCCGGCATTCGTCGCGGCATCGAAAAGGAAAGTCTGCGCATTACCACCGATGGCACCCTCGCCCAGACCCCTCACCCGCAGGCACTGGGTTCAGCCCTGACCCACCCCTACATCACCACCGACTATTCGGAAGCCCTGCTGGAGTTCATCACCCCAGCCACCACCGAGCTGCACAAACCGCTGGAGTTCCTGGAACAACTCCACCGCTATGTGTACAGCCACATCGGTGACGAAGTGCTGTGGGTCAATTCCATGCCTTGCATGATCAGCAAGGACAATGATGTGCCGGTGGCGCAATACGGCAGCTCCAATGTGGGCCGTATGAAGACCGTCTACCGCGAAGGGCTTGGTCACCGTTATGGCCGCAAAATGCAGACCATCGCCGGCATCCACTACAACTTTTCCTACCCGGAAGAGTTCTGGAAACTGAACCAGGTACTGGAAGGCGACAGCGCACCATTGCAGGACTACATCTCGCGACGCTACTTCGATCTGACCCGCAATTTCCAGCGTTACTCCTGGCTACTGGTCTACCTGTTCGGCGCCTCACCGGCACTGTGCAAGTCGTTCCTGGCCGGTCGCGAGCACCAGCTCGACACCTTTGACCACACCCTGTTCAAGCCCCATGCCACCAGCCTGCGCATGAGCGATCTGGGCTACCAGAACAATGCCCAGTCCTCCCTGGCCATCAGCTACAACAACCTCGATGAGTATGTGGAATCACTGACCCATGCCATCAAGACGCCGGAACCTGCTTACGAGAAAATCGGCGTGCTGGATGCCGCGGGCCAGTACCAGCAACTCAATGCCAACATCCTGCAGATCGAGAACGAGTACTACTCCTCGATTCGCCCCAAGCGCACCATCAACAAGGGCGAGCGCCCTACCACTGCCTTGCAGAAACGCGGCGTTGAATACATTGAAATCCGTGCGCTGGATCTGAACCCGTTCGAGCCGGTGGGCATCAATCAGCAGGAAATCCGTTTTCTTGATCTGTTCGCCACCTACTGCCTGTTGCGCGAATCGCCCCTTCTGGAGAAGTGCGACCTCAACGCCAGCAAGGACAACCTTCGCCAGGTGGTCTACAACGGCCGCGATACCTCTATTGCCCTGAACAACTGGGGCAAATCCATCTCCTTCGGGGAATGGGCCAGCGAAAAGCTGGAACAGATGCAGCCTATCGCTGAGCTGTTTGATCGCGCCCACGGCGGCAACAACTACGCCAATGCGCTGGCCCGCCAGCAGGAAAAAGTCCGCACCCCGGATGCCACGCCGTCTGCCCAGATCATGGAAAAACTGGAATCCCGTGAGCAAACCTTCTTCCAGTTCGCCATGAATCAGGCCCTGGCCCACCGCGACCACTTCCTGTCCCGCCAGCGTTGTGACGACACCAACACTCGCCTGGAAACCCTGGCCGCGCAAAGTCTCACCGAACAGAAGGCATGGGAAGCGGTGAACGAACCGCCTTTCGCCGACTATCTGGCGGATTACTTCCGCTAAATCATCCTGGCCCGTTTACCACAGAGGGCACAGCGATCACCGAGGAAAACCTGTTTCAGGTCGCCTCTGCGGACTCTGTGCCCCCCCTGTGGTGAAACGCCTTTCCCCCAAGGAAGCGGCAAGCTGACAAAAGGTACAAACCGTTGCACGACTGCGCACTTTTTCAACAAAAATGCGCACTCTATCCCTATGCAATTTGCACCACAGTGCTAGGGTACTTCTGAATAACGCCTTGCACGCTTCAGGCCGCGCCCCTTGGGTTTTCCAGACTGAGCACGCAAGGCGTTATGCAGAGGCACCCCTGTCTCACAGGAATCAACCGGGAGAATGGCATGACCCCGAATCGGGAGCAGTGCGAGAAAGCCTATAATCAGGGCTGCATGTGGGGCATGGGCGGCGGCGACAGTAATCGTTGCCCCTATAGTGCAGACGAACCACTGGCCGAATGGTGGTTTCAGGGCTGGGAAGCCGGCATTGATGCCTGGCACGACCGCAACCTGAAAAACCAGCAGGCACAACAGGCCTGATCCAGACCGACCTCCCCTTTTCTTACCCGGCTTCAGGCTGGCAGACACCCGACGCTGACGCCCGGGAGGAACCTTACCCTCTGCCACCGGTCTGACCTCTGTTGTCGCTCCACCCTTGCCGCCACAGGTGCTTTTGCCTACCCTTCCGCCACCCCTGTTCGATAGAGCTTGCCATGTCTGCTGTGATTCCTGCTCCTCGTCTGCTGAATTTCCTTGCCCTTCTGGGCTGTATTGCCGCCATGGCAGGTGCCTTGTACCTGCAGCATGTGGATGGCCTCGAACCCTGCCCGCTGTGCATTTTCCAGCGTGTTGGCGTCATGGCCGCCGCCCTGGTGTTGCTGGTTGCCTCGCTGCATGGCCCCAAGCGGATCGGGGTGCGCCTTTACGGACTGCTGACCGCCCTGGCAGCCATTGGCGGTGGCGCAGTGGCCATTCGCCACATCTGGCTGCAGAATCTGCCACCGGACCAGGTTCCCGCCTGTGGCCCCGGGCTGGAATACATGATGGATGTGTTCCCGATGCAGAACGTAATCCAGCAAGTGCTGGCCGGGTCCGGAGAATGTGCCGACATGGACTGGTCCTTCCTGGGACTGAGCCTGCCGAGCTGGTCGCTGGTGGTGTTTGCCGGGCTGCTGGTGCTCGCCCTGATCCAGATGTTCCGTCCGCTGCCGCGTTGATCCCCCAATGATCGATGGCCTGCTGATCCTGCTGTTCTTCCAGTTTCTGGGGGAGATCCTGATTCGCCTGACCGGCATCCCCCTGCCCGCCTCCGTCGTGGGCATGGTGCTGTTGCTGGTCGCATTGCTGCTCAATACCCCCTTCACCCAGCGGGTCGCCCCGGCGGCCGGCGCCCTGATCAAGCACATCAGTCTGCTGATTTTCCCTCTGGGGGTAGGCATTGTGCTGCAGTGGCACCGCTACGAAGACTATGCATTGGCACTGGCCGTGGCCGTAGTGATCGGCACCATCCTCAGCATGCTGCTGGTGACCCTGATGCTGAAAAAGCTCATGGGCAAGCCCGGAGATCCCCATGAGCACTGAACTGGATAACCTGGCGGCACTGGCCCATACCCCGCTGTTCGGGATCCTGCTGACGCTGGCCAGCTACCGGTTCGCCTTGTGGGTCTATGGCAAGAGCAACAGCCTGCCAGTGTTTCACCCGTTCCTGGTGGCCTCTATCCCGGTCATTATCGTTCTCCCTCTGGTAGGGGTGAACTATGACGAATACCGCGATCAAACCCGCCTTATCGCTTTCCTGCTGGGCCCGGCCACCGTGGCACTGGCCTGGCCCCTGTACCGTCAGCTGCACGCCGTACGCAGCGTGCTGACCCCCATCGTGGTGGCCACCCTGATAGGTGCCGCCATTTCCGCTGCCATTGCCGTCGGTCTGGCCTGGTGGCTGGGCGCACCGGCAGAAGTGGTGGGCTCGCTGGCGCCGAAGTCGATCACCACCCCCATCGCCGTAGAAGTGGTCAAATCCACCGGAGGATATGTCTCACTGGCAGCCGGCGCGGTGGCCATCACCGGGATTGTGGGCGCGCTGACCGCCGGCCCCATCTTCCGACTGCTGAAGGTAAACGACCAACGCATCAAGGGCTTCGCCCTCGGGCTGGTGGCGCATGCCATCGGTACCGCCCGCGCCTTTGAATACGGCGAAAAAGCCGGCGCCTTTGCCGGCCTGGCCCTGGGCCTGTGCGGACTGGTCACCGCCATGGCATTGCCCTGGATATGGCCCTGGGTCGCCCAGTGGCTGGGCCAGTAATCTCCCAATCCGCCCCTGCCCGGGCAACACAAAGTGTGATGCCGGCGGCACAAAAAGGGCCGCCGTTATGACAAATCCGTCTTTATCAGCAAGCCATTGAGCCCGCACAGCTTTTACCACTCATCTTGGCACCGAGCCCGGCACGACCCATTCTGACCATTGCACCGGGCTTTGCCTCCGTCCTAGTCTCGATAGCCCCACGACAAAATTCGCGCAGCCATTCACTAAGGAGGGAACACAATGGCGAGCTCATCTTCTTCTGCCGCAATGGCCCAATGGCACCGTATCGAAGCACTGGTTCAAGCCTGGCTGGACGAACGCCAACAATTGATCGTGTTGCTTTGTGCCCTGCAGGGTATCCGTGGTCTATCCCGTTCCGACATGCCACGACAACAGCAATTACAGCACTTTTGTGAGTTGCTGATGGACTACATCAGCGCAGGCTATTTCGAGGTATATCGCGAGCTGGTCAACGAAGCCCGCCATTTCCATCGCGAGAACCCGGGGCTGACCCACCAGATTCTTCGCCAGCTGGACAGCTCCACCGACGAAGCCCTGGCCTTTAACGCGGATTTTGAAAACCCGGACACCTGTGCCACGCTGAAAGCAGAGCTACCGCAGCGCATCAGCCGCCTGATGGAAACCCTGGAGGAACGTTTCTCTCTGGAAGACCAGCTGATACTGAGCATCCATCAGCAGGAACCCCCTCTCAAGCAGGCAATGCACTAGACGCGCGCAAGAATAATCCGGGCATTAAAAAGGGCGCCCGAAGGCGCCCTTTTTCAGCGAAAAACCTGCAGCGCTTATTCGCCAGCAGCGTCTTCACCGCCTTTCACGTCCAGCAGCTCGATCTCGAAGATCAGCACCTGGTTCGGACCAATGTCTCCACCGGCACCTTGCTCACCGTAACCCAGCGCCGGCGGCACAACGATCTTCCACTTGTCGCCTTCCTTCATCATCGGCAGCGCTTCCTGCCAGCCCTTGATGATGTGCTGCAGACCAAAGGTGGCCGGCTGGCCGCGATCAACAGAACTGTCGAACACCGTGCCATCGGGCAGGGTACCGTGGTAGTGCACTTCCACGGTGTCTTCCAGGGTCGGGGACGCGGCACCTTCTTCACCGGAGGCCAGCACTTCATACTGCAGGCCACTGTCGGTGGTCGTCACACCTTCACGGGCACCGTTCTCTTTCAGGAAGGTCTCGCTGGCTGCCTGGTTAGCGCCCGCTTTCTCTTCCATCTTCTTCTGCTCGGCGGCAATCATGCGGCCCTGGAAGTCACGAATCAGCTGATCCAGATCCTCTTCCCCCAGACGGGACTCACCACTTTCTTCAAAACCATCACGCAGGCCAGCGACCATGGCATCCAGGTCCAGATTGTCCAGGCTACGCATCTGTTCCGCGCTGCGGAAACCCAGTGCATAGGACGCTTTCTGGTCGTCAGTCTTGAGTTCCACCTTGTCCTGACCACAGGCGACCAGCAGTACAGAGCCTGCCAGTACGATTCCCAATTTCTTCATTCTGCCTCCAATTGGCCTACTGTTGTTGTGTCTGTTGCGATCCCTCACCACCACGCATTTCTTCAGCGCTGATGGTCTTGGGATCTTTTACGGTAACCGCTTCGGCATGCACCCCCGGCGGCGGAATCTGGCCATACTGCCAGTTTCCTTCCGGGTCGCGCCAGCGATACAGCTCGGTTTCGCCGGATTGTCTGACCCAGGGCGACAACCCCTTATCAAACAACCGCTCTGGTTGTTGCCAGTTTTCCTTCACGTGCTGCCAGTTAAGCAGCGGCTTGTCACCCCCAAGCGGAATGGTGAACAAGGCTGCCAGCAGCGCGGCGATCAATGCAACAATGATAAGAAAATAACGCATCCCGATTTCCTTCCCCTTTTATGACAGCGAAATCGCTCAGGGTTCCCTGCCGCCATTGCCCAAAGCACAACAATTTACACCACTTTTCAGTCAGATGCGGTAGTGTGACAAGTGTGAGGGGATTCACTGTTTTCCGGGATGTCAGTCGCCCGGAACGCAAGGATGGGTACAATCATACGAAAATCTTGGCACTCAACCGCATGAATAGCGCACATAACAGCCCGGCAACCACGGTCAAACGCACCGTTATACTGGTTGCCAACAGCAAGGGCGGCTGCGGAAAAACCACCATTGCCACCAATCTTGTCAGTTATTACGAGGCACTGGGCCGTCCGGTGACCCTGCTGGATCTCGATCCCCAGCAGTCGGCGACCCAATGGCTGAAGCTGCGCAAGAGCACCCATATTCATGGCCTGGCGTGGCCGGTGTCGGAGCCGCTCTCTCTGGGCCGCCTGCAACAAAAGCTGGATCAGGCCGGCGAGCTGGTAGTGATCGATTCTCCCGCGGGGCTAGACCCCCATGAGCTCGACCACTTGCTGCGCTTGTCACAGATCGTGCTGGTGCCGGTATTGCCCAGTCCCATCGACATCCGCGCCACCACCCGCTTTCTACAGGCGGTCATGCTCACCCCGACCTATCGTCGCCGGCCACGGCGCCTGGCGGTGGTGGCAAACCGGGCCCGTACCCGCACAAAGATGTATGCGGCTCTGCGTCAGTTCCTGACTAGCCTGAAGATTCCGTATCTGGTCACCCTGCGCGATACCCAGCTTTATGTGCAAGCCATGAGCCATGGTGAAGGCATCATGGATGCTGCGGTGTCCCGCAATCTGGATGATCGCCAGCACTGGCGTTTAATTGGCGAATGGCTGGAGGTTCAGCGCCATCTTATTCAGGCCATGCCGGGGTTTCGGTGATGGGTTGGGATTCTGTTTTTTTGCGAGGCGTTGTTTAGGGGGGAATATGTTTCCGGGATCCCTTCCTCGCTTGGGCTCGGTTCGCCATGCAAGCATAGTTATTCGCTTCGCTCACCCCTTCGGGGCCGCACTACGTGCGTTACTCCGCTGCGCTACGTTCCTACGGAGTGCTCAGGTTATTTATTGGCGCCGAACTCAACGATCTGGAAGGCGTTTCCGTTCTTCTAAAAGCCCCGGAACTATTTTAGGTTTTCCATTCCAACCAAGCGTAGCTTGTAGCTTGTAGCTTGTAGCTTGTAGCTTGTAGCTTGTAGCTTGTAGCTTGTAGCCATCAGCTTCGCTCTGCCAGATCCCGCATGGCACCGGTCAGTTTGCTCAGGTCTGCCGGTTCGATCACGAACGGGGGCATGACGTAGACCAGTTTGCCGAACGGGCGAATCCATACCCCCTGCTCCACAAACTGTTGCTGCACCTGTTCCATGGCCACCGGCTCTTGCATCTCCATCACGCCGATGGCCCCCAGCACCCGCGTATCTGCCACACTGTCCAGCGCCTTCAGGGGCAGCAACTCCTGTTTTAGCTGCTGCTCAATGGCGGCCACCTTCTGCTGCCAGCCGGAATCCAGCAGCAACTGGATGCTGGCGTTGGCCACCGCACAGGCCAGGGGGTTGCCCATGAAAGTAGGGCCATGCATCAACACGCCCGCCTCACCATCGCAAATGCCCGCGGCCACGCGGTCGGTGCACAGCGTCGCGGCCAGGGTCATGTAGCCCCCGGTGATCGCCTTGCCCAGGCAGAGGATATCGGGGCACACATCCGCGTGTTCCATGGCAAACAGCTTGCCGGTACGGCCAAACCCGGTGGCGATTTCATCGAAAATCAGCAGCACTCCGAATTCATCACACAGTGCACGCACGGCCTTCAGATAACCGGGGTGGTAAATGCGCATGCCGCCGGCACCCTGTACCACCGGTTCCAAAATAATGGCTGCAATCTCACCACTGTGTTGTTCCAGCACGGAGCGCACTGCGGCCACATCCTCTTCCTGCAACGGGCCCTCGAACGCGCTCTGTGGGGCGGGGGCAAAGTGATGTTTTGCCAGCACACCACTGAACAGGGAATGCATGCCATTGACCGGATCACAGGTAGCCATGGCCCCAAAGGTATCGCCGTGATAGCCGTTACGCAGCGCCAGCAACTTGTCCTTGCCGGTGTGCCCCTGGCTCAGCCAGAACTGCAGCGCCATCTTGATGGCAACCTCAACCGACACAGAACCACTGTCTGCCAGAAAGACCTTTTGCAGAGGCGCAGGGGTGAGCGCCACCAAGGTCTTGCCGAGCTCGACGGCAGGCTCATGGGTCAGACCACCAAACATGACATGGGCCATGCGATCGATCTGGTCTTTGGCAGCCTGGTTAAGCACCGGGTGGTTGTAGCCATGCACCGCCGCCCACCAGGACGACATGCCATCCACCAGCTCACGACCATCTTCCAGCGTCAGCCGTACCCCGCGAGCACTGGCCACCGGAAAGGTGGGCAGCGGTTTGGAGGTAGAGGTGTAGGGGTGCCAGAGATGATCGCGGTCAAAGTCGAGGTCGATGGTCATGATGCGGTCCGGTGAAACTCAAGGGAAAAGAAGGATGGCAGGGGCCAGTTCAAAGTTCAAAGTTCAAAAGCGCGGTCGGGATTGGGTGCCATCCGGGGTTGGCCAGAGCCGCGCCCATAGGGTTGTTGCCGACTGTTTTTAACAGGAGCGGCGTCGCGGTGCCAGCGGCCAATGGGTGGCGCTGCCCTTTGTCGCGCTTTTGAACTTTCAACTTTGAACTTTCAACTCAACCAGCGCGTTCAACGCACCCTGTAGCCCCTCACACTGCGCTAGCTCCGGTACCAGCACCAACATCCACCCCATCGGGTCGACCTGCTCCCCCGCCGGCAGCAGGTTATCGCACAGGGACGGCAAGGTAGTGAGCAGCCAGCGCTCGCCTTCCAGTTCTACCTGCTGCAGCTGGCGTTTGAATTCAGGCAGACGGACATCCTCACCGGCCTTTCGCCGCACCGCGCGCAACGGCCGTAGATAGTCGACTTCGAACTGCTCCGCCACCTCAGCCACGCGCCGCCCTACCAGCGCATCCGGCTGCTTGCCGGAGGCCGCCAGCCACAGCCCGCACAATAACAACGACACCGGCACCTGGTAGGTATCCTGCAACGTCAGGCAAGCCTGCTCAAACGCCTTGTCCTGCCACCGTCCCAGCGCGTAGCGCCAAAGATCCTGTTTCACGGTATCGTCCACGGTTCCCCCATCCGATTGGCTGGCTTACACTGCGCCGGTTTCTCATTATTGACGGACCCACCATGCTTTCTCTGGAACAGATCAACCTGCGCCGCGGCCCGGACCTCCTGCTGGAGGAGGCCAGTTTTGTGCTGCACAAAGGCTGGCGCGTGGGGCTGGTGGGCCGCAACGGTACCGGCAAGAGTTCGCTGTTCAAGCTTATCATGGGCGAACTGGAGAGCGACGGCGGCAACCTGAATTGTCCCAATGACTGGCGTCTGGCCATGATGGCCCAGGAAGTGCCGGCCCTGGCACAGCCTGCCGTGGACTATGTGCTGGACGGACACAAGGCCCTGCGCCGCGCAGAGCGCAAACTGGCCGACGCAGAAAGCGCCGGTGACAATCACGCCATTGCCGTAGCCCATGGCGAACTGGAAGCTCTGCACGCCTGGCAACAACCCGCCCGCGCGGCCACCTTGTTAGCCGGCCTGGGATTCAGCGAAACCCAGCAGCGCCAGCCTGTCTCCAGCTTTTCCGGTGGCTGGCGCATGCGCCTGAATCTGGCCCAGGTGCTGATGAGCGACGCCGACCTGCTGCTGCTGGATGAGCCCACCAACCACCTGGATCTGGATGCCATCCTGTGGCTGCAAAGCTACTTGATCCAGCAACCCGGGGCGTTGCTGGTGATCTCCCACGACCGAGCCTTTCTGGATGCCACGGTAAACCAGATCCTGCATATCGAACGGCAAAAACTGCATCACTACAGTGGCGGCTACTCCGACTTCGAACGCCAGCGCGCCGAGCAACTGGCGCTGCAACAAAAAATGCATGACAAGCAGCAGGCCCAGGTGGCCCACCTGCAAACCTTCATCCGCCGTTTCAAGGCCAAGGCCAGCAAGGCCAAGCAGGCCCAGAGCCGGGTAAAGGCGCTGGAAAAGCTCGAACTGATCGCCCCGGCCCATGTGGATTCCGGTTTCAGCTTTGACTTCCATATGCCGGAAAAGCTGCCTAACCCCATGGAAAACCTGGAACAGGTGCAATGCGGTTACCGCAACAATGAGGGTGACGTGGCCATCCTCAGCCAGGTCAGCCTGAGCCTGCGTCCCGAGTCCCGGCTGGGACTGCTGGGCCCCAACGGCGCGGGCAAATCCACCCTCATCCGCACGCTCGTCGGCGAGCTGCCGCCCTTGGCCGGGCGCTTTGAAAAAGACCGGGACCTTGCCGTAGGCTACTTTCACCAACAACAGGTCGACCGGCTGGATCACAGCGACACGCCCTACCAGATGCTGTCCCGTTTTTATCCCAAATGGAGCGAATCGCAACTGCGTAGCGAACTGGGCCGCTTCGGATTCCATGGCGATGATGTCTTTGCCCCGGTGGGCCGCTTCTCGGGTGGGGAAAAGTCCCGCCTGGCACTGGCCATGATCGTGCAGGAAAAACCCGCCCTGCTGGTACTGGACGAACCGGCCAACCATCTTGATCTGGACATGCGCGAGGCACTCACCCTCGCCTTGCAGGCCTTCGAAGGTGCTGTGGTCATGGTGTCCCACGATCGCCACTTGCTGGAAACCACTGTGGACGAATTCTGGCTGGTGGCCAACGGTGAGGTTCGCCGCTTCGATGGCGACCTGGACGATTACGCTCGCTGGTTGCAGCAAAACCGTAAGGACGGCAAACCGGTTCGTGAAGAAAAAACCGACGATGGCCTGGATGCCAAAGCCCGCCGCCAACAGGCCGCGCAAAAACGCGAACAGTTGCGGCCGCTGAAAAAACAGGTGGAACAACAGGAAAAACAGCTGGCGGAATGCGACAAACAACTGGCACAAGTCGAGCAGGCTCTCAGCGACGACTCGCTCTATACCGATGACGCCCGTCGGAACGAAATGAACGGCTTGCTCGGTGATCAGGCGCGCCTGAAAAAGCAGCACGATGAACTGGAAGGCGCCCTGCTTGACGCCATGGAAGCGCTGGAAGAAGCCGAAGCCAAACTGGACTGACGCTACCCGGTTTGCACCGCTTGAGTGGCATAGCGGCAAGGGACTCACTGGTGAACAGGACGAGACCATTTCTGCCTTTCGCGTCAGACATCTGACCAACCTGTTTTCCCACCAATCCGTGACGCACAAAAAAGCCGGCCCGGTTTTCACCGGGCCGGCTTTTTTTCGGTTCATCACGGATTGACGGGAAAAGTCCGATTTGATCCTCCCACCTATACGTAGGAGCGTCGCTCGCGGCGCGATAGCCCAAGCCTGGACAAACCACAGAGGGCACAGAGACCGCTGAGAAAAGACGGTCCTAAGCTCTGTACCCTCTATTGCTTTTAACGGTTCTGGTTATCGCGCCGCGAGCGACGCTCCTACAGCATGGGGCGTACCCTCAAACCTTTTTCGCCTTCGAGAAAAGCCTTACAGCACTTCCACGATAGTGGCATTGGCGGTACCGAGACCTTCACAGATCGCCAGAAGGCCGTACTTGCCACCACGACGCTTCAGTTCGTAGATCAGGGTACCCATCAGCTTGGTACCGGTGCCACCCAGCGGGTGACCCAGTGCCTGGGCACCACCATTCACGTTCAGTTTGTCGTAATCGGCACCCACCGCTTTCATCCAGGCCAGCGGCACAGAACCAAATGCTTCGTTCACTTCATACAGATCGATGTCACCGATGGTCATGCCCGCTGCAGCCAGCACTTTCTCGGTGGCCGGGATCGGGCCTTCCAGCACCATGGTCGGATCAGAGCCGACTACCGACATGGCGTGAATACGGGCCAGCGGCGTCAGGCCAAATTCTTTCAGGGCTTTCTCGCTGACGATCATCAGCGCAGACGCGCCATCGGTGATCTGGCTGGCATTGGCCGCGCTGATGTAGCCGCCGTCAACCAGCGGATTCAGTGCCTTGATGGCGGCCAGATCCGCTTCCCAACGAATCCCTTCATCTACCACGTGCTCTTCCTGGGAGCCGTCTTCCAGGGTCACGGTGATCGGAATGATCTCGTCCTTGAAACGGCCCGCTTCGGTGGCCGCTGCCCCACGCTTGTGGGAGTCATAGGCGAACTGGTCCAGCTCTTCCTTGCTCACGCCGTATTTCTCGGCCATGCGCTCGGCACCGTTGAACTGGCTGAAATGCTCACCCGGGTAACGTTTACTGATTTCCACGCCATCGAACGGAGACCCCATTTCCTTCACGGCCACCGCCGGAGAACCGATCGGCACCTGGCTCATGGATTCCACACCACCGGCGATGATCACATCCTGAGTGCCACTCATGACCGCCTGGGCCGCAAAGTGAATGGCTTGCTGGGAAGAACCGCACTGGCGATCGATAGACACGCCCGGTACGGATTCCGGCAGGCAGGAGCTGAGGATAGAGGTGCGAGCCACATTGAAGGTCTGCGGACCGATCTGGCTGACACAACCGTAGATCACGTCATCTACCTTGTCCGCCGGCAGGCCGGTGCGCTCGATCAGGGCATCGATAACCTTGCCACCCATGTCCGCCGGGTGAGTCTTGCTCAAACGGCCGTTCTTCTTGCCACCTGCGGTGCGAACCGCCGCTACGATATATGCTTCTGCCACCTGGGGCCTCCTCAATCTCTTGACTGATTACCACGGGAAATATGGGGTGCAGGCTACGATGGGGCTGCTCGCGGCTCAATGACACATTCGCCACCGGCGATGAGAATCCGGTCAGGAAATGGCCGCGTCCCGAGTGTTTTCCACCTCTTGTAAAATCTATAAAGTTCGAAAAAATCGATTAAAAGGCTCATCCCTTCGCGCTTTGTTATCGAACAGTCTGCCACCATTCTTGTCATCTCATTGCATGTACCACGGTACGACGCTGGCAGAACAACAATGCGCTCCACCCACAATCGCCCAGCAGTACGTCACGGCAACACGCCGCTTAATGACAGAGAACGGGTGATAACAAACCATGAGGAAAAAACGAAAAAAACCGGCTTTACCCCAAACCTGCGCAGCCCTGCTGACCACTGGGGCCCTGCTGTTAGCCGTCACGGCATACGCCGGGGAGCAGCAGCCACCACTGAGATTGGCCATGGTCGGCAACCCCGCCCACGCCCCCTATCGTCAACCCGTCTCCCAGACCGCGACTGAAAGCGAAGAAGACACCGGAAGCTGGTCCTTCACGCTGGATAACGATGCTCTGGTCCCCGGCAGCCGCGACCAGGACTACACCTACGGTTTAAGCGTCGCCGCCACCGGCACCAAGGCCCGGGATTTTGTGCTTTCTCTGGATACCCCGCTGGGCTGGATAGACCGCGCCATTGGCGTCGATGGCATTGGTAACACCAGTGAGCTTGGCCACAGTTTCGAAGCTGGCCTGTTCGGCTTTACGCCCGAAGACAAGGGCATCGCCGCTCCACAATATGACGACCGTCCGTATGCCAGCCTGTTATATGCTTCCAGCAGCCGCATTCAGGTCAATCCGCAAGACAAGGTCGCCTGGCACAGCACCCTGACCGTCGGTGCCCTGGGGCTGGATCTGGCCGGCAATCTGCAAAACAGTTTCCACAAGGCCATCGGCAGTGAACATGCTGAAGGCTGGAACCACCAGATCAGTGACGGCGGCGAACCCACCGCCCGCTACTCACTGGCGCGTCAGAAAACGCTGCCTTTCTCCACTGATAACCTGGAAGTCAAAAGCACCGTTGAAGGGTCTGTCGGCTATATCACCGAAGCGCGCTGGAGCCTCAGCTTTCGCGCCGGAAAATTGCGGGCCCCATGGTGGCAAAGCAACCCGGAGCTGGCCCGCTATGGCGAGCGCAACAGCACCAATTCCATGGAACAAGGCAGCGAGCATTATCTGTCGGGTGGTATTTCCCTGGTGGGTCGCGCCTACAATGTATTTCTGCAAGGACAATTCCGCGACAGTGACGTGAGCTACGATAGCGACGAGATCAACCACGCCATTGCCGAAGCCTGGCTGGGTTACACTTGGGGTTTTGGCGATGGCTATCGCCTGAGCTATGTCTTGCGCGGCCACACTTCAGAACTGAAGGAAGGGATGGGCGACCGCAACGTTCTGTGGGGCGGGCTGGTCTTCGCCAAGTCGTTCTAGCAACGGTTACGCCGCCCCGTTCAACACCGCGAAGGGGTCTGAGGCCAGCCCCACCTCGCGTTCACACAGGTTCAAAATTTTACCGCATCACCATAGGGCACTGCGTCCGATGATTCACCGTAGATATCCCGTACCGGGCGCACCTCGATACTGCCGTATCGGGCGGGCGGAATCTTGCTGGCCACACGAATCGCATCATTCAGATCACGGGCCTCGATCAGGTAAAAGCCGGCCAGCTGTTCCTTGGTTTCTGCAAAAGGACCATCCGTCACACTGACCTGACCGTCACGCACCCGCACGGTTAAGCGCGACTACCGGTGTGGGCATGTGTTGCAACAACACATCATAGAGCCCGACGATTTCGTGCCAGTCGGTCGCATCGCTGGACGGTGAGAGGGCATGCACGGCCGCAATGGCCGCCTGCAAGGTATACGGGCCGAAACGCTGACTCCGCAGGGCATGACGAATCAACTGATCCGCCCGCTGAATTTCTTCCTGATCCCACTGGCTGCGATCCTGCTCTTCCAGCAACACCAGCTCCCCATCGACACTCAGACGAGTATGGCGCCGTGCATGGTGCAGCAGCATCAGCGCCAATAATCCCATGGCCTCCGGCTGCGGTTCCGGCAACAACGCATTGAGCAATTCTGCCAGCCGAATGGCCTCTTCACTCAGATCCTGTCGCAGGGTGCTGTCGCCACGGGCCGACAGGTAACCCTCGTTGAACACCAGATAGATGACCTGAAGCACGGTCTTCAACCGTTCCAGCAACGCGTCACCTTACGGGACTTCATAGGGGGATGCGGGCATCACGAATCTTGCCCTTGGCCCGCACAATACGCTGGGCCACAGTGGGGGTCTTTTGCAGGAACGCGCTGGCAATATCTTCTGTGCTCAAACCGCACACTTCACGCAAGGTCAGCGCCACCTGCGCATCCTCTGCCAGGCCGGGATGACAGCAGGTAAAGATCAACCGCAGCCGGTCATCCTCGATGGCGGCATGCTCCTCTTCCATGGCCACCCTGGCCTGGGTTTCCAGCTGTTCGGCCTGCTCTTGCAAGAGCGCATTGTAGCGCGCCCGTCGCCGCAACTGATCAATTGCCTTGAAACGCCCGGTGGACACCAGCCAGGCTCTCGGCTTTTCAGGCAGGCCTTCCTGGGGCCATTGTTTCAGCGCCGCAATGAAGGCGTCCTGCAAGGCATCTTCCGCCAGATCGAAATCGCCGAGAAGACGAATCAAGGTAGCCAGCACCCGCCGCGATTCGGCCTGAAAAATCCGTTGAATTTGTGCATGGATGTCGTCCCTGACCGCCATGTCTTTACCCCTGTTCGGCAATATGGCGGAGCACCAGCGGCGCCAACCCCCTGGCGTTGCCGAAGTAATCCAGCAACTCGATGGAGAGGTCCGGGAACCGCGCCCGGGCATCCTCGATCTGGGCGGGAATGTCCCGGCCTACGTGTTTGCCCTTGTTGAAGAACAACGGGTACAACTGCACCGTGGTCACCGGCTGGTGCTCCAGTTGCTGGATCGCCTCGATCAGGGAAGGAAACGCCAGTTCAAGAAAACAGGGCAAAACGGCCACATATTCCTCGCCGGCGGCGTGGGCGGATTCTGCCACTGTCTCCACCAACGCGCGAAATTCGTCGTTGGCAGTATCACTGCGGCTGCCATGGGCCATGATCAACAGTGCTTTGGACATGGGAACTCCTTGAGTGGCGACTACGGGGACGAGGCCGCTATTGTGGCCGCTTCCTCAATCACGATGGCGTGACGGCGCGCCAGCGCATCACGGTCATCATCGTAGCCGCCACCTATCACCGTCGCCACCGGAATATGCCGGCGACGACAACGCTCGATAACACCGCGGTCCCGGTCAGCGATGCCCTGTTCGGAAACAGCCAGACGCCCCAGCGGATCCTGCGCATAAATATCCACCCCGGCATCATAGAACACCAGATCCGGCTGCAGCTGATCCAGCAAGCGCTCCAGGGTATCGAACACCACATCAAGATAATCACCATCGGTCATTCCCGGCGGCAACCCCACATCCAGATCACTGTGCATTTTTCTGACCGGAAAATTTTTCTCGCAATGAATCGAGCAGGTAAATGCCCGCGGCTCTTGCGCCAGCATGGCTGCCGTGCCGTCGCCCTGATGCACATCGCAATCAAACAGCAACACGGTTTCCACAGCCCCCCGGGCGAGCAATTGCTGCACCGCAAAGGCTTGGTCATTGAAGATGCAGAAACCGGAACCGAAATCGTAATGGGCATGGTGAGTGCCTCCGGCCAGGTGACACGCGAGGCCATGCTGGAGGGCCAGCTGCGCCGTCATCAGGGTGCCCATGGGCGCAATGCAGGTGCGCTTCATCAACCCCTCGCTCCACGGCAAGCCCATGCGCCGTAATGCCTTGCTCTCCAGCGTGCCATTCACCATCGCAGACACATACTGTGGACAATGGGCCTGACTTAACAACGCAGGCTTTGCCCGGCTGGGACGAAATTCATTGTCGCCACGGGCAATCCCCTTGCTGCGCAGATACCCCTGCAGCAGGGAAAATTTTTCCATGGGAAAACGGTGTTTGCCGGGAAAAGGGAAACTGTAGTCGGGGTGATACACCAGAGGAAGCACGGGCTATCCGGGAACGCAGAAAGATTCCCATATTCTGTCGATTCGAGCTGCCACCGGCAAACCGTATCAAAGAAAGACAGAGGGCACAGAATTTCACCTTCCCCGGTGATCTCTGTGCCCTCTTGGGTCAAGGAATCGCGAAATAACCCCTCAGGATTCCTCCGCTGCCCGGCCCCCTTCTAGGGAGCCTCTGAATAACTCCTTGCATGCTCAGTCTTCCAGGCTGATTCACAATCTAGGCGCACTTTTGAAGGCATGCTGATTGCCTGTCGAGAAAGTGCAACAACGAGTGTGGATCAGCCTGGAAGACCCGGAGGGCGACGCCTGAAGCGCCCATCAGCTGCGCCTTGCCTCTTGAAAAGGGAGCCACCCTTCCCTTCGAGACAAGACACAACTGCTGCACGCTTCAGGCCACGCTGAGTACGCAAGGAGTTATTCAGAGGCTCCCAGCACCCGGTACAGCGTGACGCGGGACTGGTACTGGTTATAAATCAGCTCCAGGCTGTTCTGGCGGGCATTGTTGAAACTGCTTTGCGCACTGAGCACATCGGTGAGTTCGGTTTCACCTTCCTGATAGCGCACCTGCGCCACCCGGTAGGCTTCCTCCGCCTGGGTGTAGGCTTCCTCGCGATACTGCTGCTGATCGGCCAGCGCCTGCACATTGCTCAGTGACTGCTCCACTTCCTGCAGAGCCACCAACAAGGTACCGGTGTAGCTTGCCACCTGTTCCTCCCAGGCGGCCTTGCTCTGGTCGATCCGGGCACCGCGGGCGCCACCGTCGAACAGGGTCTGGGCCAGCGAGACACCCAGGCTGTACACCGCATCACCGTTGAACAGTGACGACAGGGCACTGCTGGCATAACCGCCGCTACCGGTCAGGGTAATGGAGGGCCAGTAATCAGCCCGGGCCGCAGCCACGGAATAATCCGCGGCCATCAACCGCGCCTGGGCCTGAGCGATGTCCGGCCGCTGGGCGAGCACCTGATCCGGCAAGCCGGCCTGAATCTCTGGCAGCTGCAAACCGTCCAGGGTGCCTCCCCCCACCTGAAATACCTGAGGCATTTCCCCCACCAGCACGGCCAGGGCATACCGACTCTGCCGTAACTGGTGACGCAGGGACGGCAGCTGCGCCTTGGCGTTGGCCACCACGGTTTTCTGTTGGGCCAGATCCTGCGGCGAGACCGCACCGTTTTCGACTTTGGACTCGACCACATCGAGCACCTGCTGGGCGAGTTTCAGGTTTTCTTCAGACAGGGCCAGGTTGTCTTGCAGGTACAACACCTGCAGATAGGTATTCACCACGCTGGCGATCACCGTGAGTTGCACCGTATCGCGACTGAACTGGCTAGCCAGCAAAGAGGCTCGCGCCGCATCCCGGCTGTTGCGAATCTGTCCCCACAGGTCCAGCTCGTAACTGGCATTCAGCGACGCACTGTAATTGTCCGTGCTGCCGCTTTCGCCGAACACGCCACTGCGGCTGCCACCGGCGCGTAACCCCAAGGTGGGAAACAGGGCTGAGCCTGCCTGGGTCAGTTGCGCATCGGCCTGCTCCACCCGTGCGGCCGCGGCCAGCAAATCAGTATTGGCGGCCAGCGCCTGATCCACCAGCTGGTTCAGTTCCTGGCTGTTGAACTGCTGCCACCACTGCGGATGGTTGATCATCGCCTCACTGGCTTGCTGCTGGTTGAGCCATTGCTCCGGCATGGCTTGCTCCGGTGCGTCAAGACCGGATGTCATGGCACAGCCGGACAGCACCGCCACACACATCACACATATCATTTTCTTAATCATTACTGAGCGCCTCCACAGGATTCAGGCGCGCGGCCTTCAGGGCAGGTGCAAAACCGAACAGCAGACCAATGCCCGCTGCACACACAAAGGACGCAACCATCACCGGGACGGAAAACACAATCGCCATGCCTAGCAGTTCCAGCAACAGGCCGACAAGGACACCGATCACCACACCGACCACGCCTCCCAGCGCGGATACCACGACGGACTCGGTGAGAAATTGCTGGAGAATATTTCGCTGTCGTGCGCCCGTCGCCATGCGAATACCGATTTCATGAATCCGCTCGGTGACGCTGACCAGCATGATATTCATCACCCCGATCCCGCCGACCAACAGGGAGATGGCGGCAATCGAGCCGAGCAACATGGTCAGGGTGTTCTGGGTTTCCGACACCATGTCCAGCAACGAGGCCATGTTGAATACACGTACATCCTCGCGACCGTGACGGGCGGTCAGCAATGCCACCGCAGCCTTTTCGGTGGCATCAATTTGCGAGACATCCTCCACCGCCAACGTGATGGAACGCAGATAGCTTTGACCGAATAACCGGAGGGTCCCGGTCGAGAGCGGCACGATGACCACATCGTCCTGATCATCACCCCAGTCCGTCGCGCCCTGGCTGCCCATCACCCCGATAACCTGAAACGGAATGCTGTTAAGCATCAAGAACTGGCCGATCGGATCGCTATCGGGAAACAGGTTGGTCTTTACCGTTTGCCCGATCACCGCCACCGGGGCATAACTGTTCATGTCCTGCTGACCAAAGAAAATGCCCGACACGGGCTGCCAGTCACGCAGGGAAGGAAAATCTTCACTGACGGCCTGCACACTGGTAGACACATCCTTGCCGTTGGCGCGGGCAGTCACGTTACCGGAAATCTCCGGCACCGCAGTGCGAATATTGGGTAACTTTTTCAGCGCCTCGGCATCCTCCGGCACCAGTGTCGCAATCACGCCGTCAGCGACCCGTTGCTGGCCCCGGTCCGGACGGATCACCAACAGGTTGGTGCCACGGTCATTGATGCGGGCGACCACGTCCTGCTTGGCGCCTTCGCCGATGGCCAGCATCACCACCACCGCGCCAACACCAATCACGATACCGAGCAAGGTCAGCACGGTTCGCATCCAGTTGGCACGCAACGAACGCAACGCCATGATCACCGCCTCCAGCACTTCGCCAAGGTCAGGCAATGCCGACTCGCGCGGCGGGCTGGACACCGGCTGGGCACGTTCCTGCTGATGGGGTTGATGACGGGTGTCGTTGATCACATCACCATCATGAATTTCCACCACCCGGTCAGCGTGGGACGCCACTTTGGCATCGTGGGTAATCACGATCACCGTATGGCCCTGCTCGGCCAGGCTGCGCAGCTGTGCCATCACGGCTTCACCGCTGACACTGTCCAGTGCCCCGGTGGGCTCGTCGGCCAGAATCACCTTGCCGCCATTCATCAAGGCACGGGCAATGGAGACCCGTTGCTGCTGACCACCGGACAACTCGTTCGGGCGATTTTCCAGACGCTCTTCCAGTCCCAGACTGGTCAGCAATGCCTGTGCACGCTGCTTGCGCTCTTCGCGGGACACCCCGGCATAAATGGCAGGCAGTGCCACGTTCTCCCAGGCACTGGCCGTCCCGATCAGGTGATAACTCTGGAACACGAAGCCGAACATTTCCCGGCGCAACCAGGCCAGCTGTTCGTGGTCCATGGCCGTGACCGCCTGGCCGGCAAAACGGTACTCGCCGTCACTGGGCTGATCCAGGCAACCCAGAATGTGCATCAGGGTCGACTTGCCCGACCCGGAGCTACCCATGATGGCAACGAATTCACCGGCTTCGATGGCCAGGTCAATGCCGTGCAGTACCTCCACATCCTGCTCCCCGGCGGGGTAGCGCTTGCGGATATTGCGCAGTTCAATCAACGCCATCAGAACAGTCCCCGACGGCGCGGGCGATCATTATCCTGCGACGGCCCCATGGCCGGACCAGCGGCCCCCAGCACCACGGTGTCACCCTCTTCCAGTCCCTCGTTGATGACGATGCGCACGCGGTTATTGATACCCGCCTGTACCGGTTGATCCTGTGGCTCACCCTTGCCATCGAGCACCTGGACTTTCCACTGCCCGCGCCCGGCACGTTTCACCGCCGCCACCGGCAGGTTCAACACATTTTCCGCCGCATTCACCACAAAGAAGACCTGGGCCGTCATACCGGACATGAGCCGACCCTGATCATTGCCCACATCAAACTCTGCGGTGTACAGCACCACATTGTTGACCACTTCCGGGGTCGGCAATACCTGCCGCAAATCGCTGTCATAGCGCTCCCGGCTATTGCCCAGGGTATTGAAATACACCGGCATGCCCGCCCGCAGGCGATGCACATCGGCCTCTGACACCTGGGTGGAAATGGTCATGGTGGACAGATCCGCGATACGCATCAGCGTGGGCGTGGTCTGGTTGGCGTTCAGGGTCTGGCCTTCGCGGGCCTCCATGCTCACCACCGTACCGCTGCGCGGGGCATAGATTCTGGCGTACCCCAGGTTCGCCTGATCCCCTTCCACACTTGCCTGTTTCTGTCGCAGCTGGGCTTTGAGCACCTTGATTTGGGCCTGGGTAACCGTCAGCGTCGAGCGGGCACTCTGGAAAGCATCCTCACTGGTGGCATCAGCACCACGCAGGCGCTCCTGACGCTGATACTGCAATCGCGCCAGCTCCAGTTCCGCCTGACGCTGCTCCAGCTGTGCCTGCAGGGATTCCAGCTCGGCCAGTCCGGCATCCACCTTGGTCTGTTGCACCGAGGCGTCCAGCTCCGCCAGCAATTGCCCTTCTTCTACGGTATCGCCCACATCCACATGCAGGCGAGTCAGCTGGCCAGACACCTGGGCACCCACATCCACGTAATCTTTAGGCTCGAGAGTTCCCAGTGCCGTCACCAACTCTTCCACATCGCCCCGCTCCACAGTAGCGGTCTGCCACTGTATTTCAGGAGACGACGCGAACCCCCATCGCCATCCCATAACCAGCAACAACACAATCAGAACCAGCGACGTAACAGACGTTTTCGGGTAACGGCGAATCCAGGCAGCCATGACATTTCCACACACCATTAATGACGGTGGGAAATATAGCCGAAAAAGGTGCAAACAATGTGGAGAGAGCGTGCAAGCCAGAGGCCGGCAAGAAGGACAGGACAAGCGACCGCGCCTGACGGCAGTCGCTGTGCGTCAGGGTCGGCTACAACAGCCAGCGTAAACCCAGATACAGCGCGTTGCGGGCATGCTCGGTGATCACCTCACCGTGAGACAGACACAACCGCTCCGTCGGCCAGTCCAGAATGCGAGTGACACTGGCCCGCGCCTTTTTGCGATTCAGATACACCAGCCGCAGTAGCGGGTGCCAGCCCGGCTTTTTCCACAACCCACCCAGTTTCAGGTACCAGCGCGTCACGCCATGATCACATTGCTGGAAGTTTTCGATCAGGTCCGCCGCGATCAGGGTCTGGCTGGCCACATGGAAAAACACCGTCTCGTGAATCATGGAGCCGTCGATAAAAACCAGTTCAAAATCCTGGCCCCAGTCCGGGTGCGGGGTTTCAGACAGGGTCGCATCAAAGGTCAGGTCCTTGCGCTTGCTGACCAGCTTCGCCGGGCCATGCAACAGCGCCTGCGGGTAACGGGCTTTTACCTCACCCGCATAAACATGATGGAACAGGTTAGGGCAAACGATGTGGGTCACGTCGCCCTGTGCCGCCAGCTCCTCTGCCAGGGCATCATCCACCGGAATGGGAGAATGCAGCAGCAAACCGCCAGAGGACAGTTTCACCACCGTCATGCGCGCGCCGACATGAAGCCCCATGAAGGCATGAGGAACCGCAACGTGCCAGACGGACTCGGTAAGCGGTTGCAATCGGGACATGCTCTGTTTCCTTTTTAACGGTGTGAAAGCCCAGGAGCTAACGCCTCACCGGGGCTCGGCATTGCCATGCAAGCATGGCTCCAGCAGTCTCTCAGGCACGCAGCGGATCCAGCAGTTTTTCCGTGCCATCCATTTTCAGCATCAAGGCCAACGCCATGTAACGCCCCAGTTCGCCCTTCGGAAAACCCTTGTCGGCAAACCACAGCAGGTAAGGCTCTGGCAGGTCGATCAGTACCCGCCCCTGATATTTGCCGAATGGCATGGTGCGCTCGACCAAGGCTTTCAGGTCTTCGTGTTTTAAATCCATGGAATCAGCATTGACGATAACGGCGACGTAACCGGCGATGACGATGCCGGAAGAATAGCTGCACCATAACGCGACTCAATCGCGGACACCAGCGAGGTGTAAACGTCAATTGATCGTGTACTACACAGCCCTGCTGGTCACGTTCAAGCCAACGCTCGTGGCGCCACAGCACCATGCCCGTCATGGGCGAAGCTTCGACAAACCCCTTGCCTGTCATCAGCCGCTCCAGCGTCAGCATCGATACCCCCACAGGAATACAACAAAACGCCTTGAGCGAGCTGCCAAACAGTGGCTTGCCCGGCTGCCACGCCCTATCTTCCAGACTCCTCACCCCGTCCGGGGCCCCCATGGACAGCCATGGCCACATCTCTGCATTGATCGCGTCCATGTGGGTAATATCCGACCACAGGCGCTCGGCCAGCACCGGTAGCCGGGACGAAAACCGCAGCTCCATGTTCATTAATGACATGCCCCATGAGACACATCTTCGCGATTTGCCTGCCGCAAGATCGACACCGCACTGTGGGTAAACAGGGCCGCAATCACCCCTGCCACCAACAGGTCCGGCCAGCGACTGTCTGCCCAAATCACCAGGCTGCCAGACGCCAGCACCGCCAGATTGGCGATGGCATCATTGCGTGAGCACAGCCAGGCCGAGCGGATATTGGCATCCCCCTGCCGGTGACGCAGCAGCAACACCGCGCTGACCACATTGGCCACCAGCGCCAGCGCCGCAACGCCCATCATGGTTTCGCCCACTGGCTCACTGCCCTGCACCAGCGCCCAACCACTGTTGGCCAGCACCAGTACGCCCATTACCAGCAGGGACCAGCCCTTGATCCGCGCCGCCCGTAACCGCCAGGTGAGCGACTGGCCCAATGCCCACAGGGTCAGGCCATAGGTGCTGGCATCACCGAGAAAGTCCAGGGCATCGGCCTGCAAAGCCCGGGAATCCGCCAATACCCCGGTGGTGGCTTCCACCCCGAACATTACCGCATTGATCCATAGCACAACCCACAACACCCGACGGTATGCGGGGGCCTGGGGGGCGCTCAGATCGGTATCGCAACATGCCATGCCTGTCTCCTTGTTCTGATTCACTCTGCCCCCATTAAAAAAGCTATAGTGACTACAGGTTCAAGGCTTTTCTTTGGTTCATCGCGGGCGAGAAGAAAGGAAAGTGGCCAGCTTGAAAGTCTGACGTCTGACAACCAGCTTTTCCTAATCCGCGACGCACCTTTTCATTGTCCTGCTGGAGGCAGCATGAGCACCCTGTTTTCCATTGGCACCCTGAGCAAGGTCACCGGCTGCAAGGTGGAAACCATTCGCTATTACGAGAAGATCGGGCTGATGCCAGAGCCGGCACGCAGCGAAGGGGGGCAGCGACGCTATCAACCGCGTCACCGGGAACGGCTGGGCTTTATCCGCCACAGCCGGGAGCTCGGCTTTACCCTGGACGATATTCGCGAACTACTGGCACTGCGCGAACAGCATGGCCATGCCGATGCCATTGCCCGCCGCCACCGCCAGGCCGTGGAGCAACGCATTCGCGCCCTCTGCGCCCTGCGCGATGAACTGGACCGAATGATTGAAGCATGCGCCCACGGCCATCAGGGGGAATGCCGCGTGATTGAAGTCTTGAGCGATCACAACGAGTGTGCGGGCGAACACTGACTCCGCCAGTCCCACCACAAAAAGGCGGCGACGTCAGCTAAGCCACAGGTGGTTGTCCCACCAGCCGCTGGGCAAGTCCAGCCATTCACTGGTCACGGTGGCCCCCCGGCAATCAAAGTGCCGGCAGCGCCCCTGCCCGGAGGTCACGGCAAAGCCGCTGGGCACCACCCCAACCCCGGCACAATCCGACATGGGGGTATCCACCACCGTCTCTGCGGTATCCAGATCCCAGACAAAGAACCGGTTCGCCCGGGGGGCCGTCATGGCCACCAACCGTTGTTCGCTGTGGATGGCAATACTCGCGGTGTACTGATTCATCATGGCCAACTGTTCTGTTGCCACCGGGAAGGTCTGGTAGGGCTGTCCCGGACGCTTGATCGCCAGTAAGGGCACACTGTCCCAGGCCGGGCCCTGGTACTGCTGGCCGGAGACCACCGTGCCATCATCGGCCACAGCCAGGTGACGAATGCTGTTTTGGCGATGTTCGGGGGTTTCCTTGCTGAACCGTTCGCCGTGGCGATCCATGATCACCAGGCTGGGCGCCATGGCATCCAGGTTCATTTTCTCGCGGCTGTCGCTTTCGGTACGGATACCGCCGTTGGCAATGACCAGCGACTCCCCATCCGGCATCCATTTCAACTGGTGCGGCCCCACCCCATGGGTGGGCACCTCGCCATCACGGACCAGCCGCAGAGCGTCCAGATCCAGCCGGTAGCGGCCCAGCACTCCGCGGCCGGGGTCGCTCAGATCATTCTCGGTGGCATACAGCCACTCGCCTTGCCGGTGAAACACTGCATGGCCATAAAAGTGCCGCTGCGGTTCGCTGTGCAGGGTCTGCACCAGAGTCCCGTCACGCAGGTCGATCAGATAACTTTCCCGAGAGGGACGGCGACCCACAAACAGGGCCAGCGGCAAAAACGGATGGCGGGTAATGTCATGGCAACGCTCGCGCACCGGCGTGGCGAACGCTTGCTTGCCATCGAGAAAATAGCCCGCGCAATAATGCTGACCGGCATCATCATTGCGTGCCGACAGCAGCAACGGCGACTGCCCTCGACCCTGCCAGAACGACCAGCCCCCCACGGCAGCCACCCCGGCCAGCGCCGCCCCGGCGCTCAATAATGTTCGTCGTGTCAGTGGCATGACTCTCTCCCGCCTGGCCCATGGAACCGCACCGAAAAACGTGGCGCGGAATCAATCTCCGTCGTTGGCGTTAAAGCCGATCTGGATACCCAGATCACTGGCCAGCTCGGCCTGTTGCAGGGTTTCCAGGGTATCCAGACTGCGATACAGGTCCTGGAGTAACGGCTGATTGGCCGGATCCTGTACCAGCTCGAACAACGGCGCCGGCAATGCCTCCAACTTGTCGCGGGTCTCGGCATAGGCTTGATCGATCTTGCCTGCCAGCTCGCCATCACTAACCAGTGAGCGCACCCGCTCCCACACGGCCTGGGCTCCTGCCAAAGAGGCCTGCAGGCTGGCCACCGATTGCCGGCTGCGCCAGGCCTCCGCCTGATACGGCTGGGCCACCCCCTGATTCAGGCGCCCCATGGGGGTGCCCAGTTTTTTCTTGAGCACATCCACACCGGTGATCTGCACGCGTAACACACCGCCCAGGGCTTCTTCAGCGCTGGCGTATCGGTCATTGGGGAAATCCGTTAGCTGGGCCAGCATGCCACCGGCCTCCTCCCACAGTGCCATCACCTCGCCTGACAAGCCCTGCTGGTGATGGGCAATGCCCATCAGCATCGGGCAATAGCGTGCCTTGTCCGCCTGCAGATCCACGCTGTCATCAAACAGCACGTATTCAAATGCGGTGAGCCCTTGCACCACCACACTGGCGCCATCAAGCGCCTGCTGGGTGAGCGGATCATGACTGTCGAGCAAGGCCTCGGCCTGCTGCGCAACCATGTTGCGTTTGTCCGGGTAGAACTGCACCTGCCAGCTACGGTTGCCTTCTGACAGCGGCCCCACCATCAGCGGCTGCAGGTAAGACCAGCCCTGCTGGCTGGCCATAAACGCCTGCGCCACTGAGGCACGCTCAGCGTCGCCCTCACAGAATCCCTTTACCGCCTGAACCAGTGCAGCATTACGGTCATGCCACTGCTGATGGGCAGGTAACAATACTTGCTGCGCCAGCTGGCTGGTCACTTCCTGTCGGGGGTTGCTGCACGCCGCCAGCAGGACGACACAGCCAAGCACAATCGCACTACGCATGATCCACTCCTTACAACGAATTCAGGAACGCCAGCAGCGCGGCACGCTGCTCGGCATCAAAGGTCAGCACCTGATCCCGGGACGCGGCCGCTTCTCCGTCATGCCACAGAATCGCTTCCATCAGGTTACGGGCACGGCCGTCATGCAGCAGCTGGGTATGCCCGTTGACCGCCTCGGTAAGGCCGATCCCCCACAGCGGCGGGGTGCGCCATTCCTGGCCATTGGCCAGGAACTCCGGGCGACCATCCGCCAGCCCCGGCCCCATGTCATGAAGCAGCAGGTCGGTGTAGGGGCGAATGGTCTGATTGGCCAGCTCCGGCTCGGCGGCCTCTGCGGCGGTGGTGTAGCTGGGCACGTGACAGCCCTGGCAGTTGGCCTGGAAGAACAGGGTCTTGCCCGCCAGCACCTGCGGATCCCCCACATTACGGCGGGCAGGCACGGCCAGGTTACGGGTATAGAAGGTCACGTTGTCGAGAATGCTGTCGCTCACCTCTGGCACGCCGCCATGAGGCAGCGCCAGACATTCGGTCTGGCTGGGAGCGCAGGAATCCGTGGGCACCAGATGGCTGGTCAGCCCCATGTCGTTGGCAAAGGCTTCCGCATTCTGCTGGCGCAGGCTGGGCTGGCCGGCCTTCCAGCCAAAGCGGCCGATGCGGGTAGTTTCAGTGGCCCGATCCCAGACCAGATTGGCGCGGCCACTGATGCCATCGCCATCGTCATCTTCAGGATCGGCATGGGCCAGCAGGTCTTTGTCACTGATCGATTCCAGCAGCCCCAGTCCAATCACCGGTGGCGCGATACGGGCGGAAAACAAGGTAGCGGGATGCATCTCGCCGTAGGCCAGATTGCTGAACGTCAGCTTCGGCTTGCGCAGCGATACTTCATGGCCGTCCGCAAACGTCATCACCACCGGCTCATAGTCCACCCGCACCCGACCTTCCGGTTCGATACCGGGAATCGCCGCATCCTGGAACTGGCCGCCATAGTGAGGCTCGGGCAGCAACCCACTCTGAGTCAGATCATCTGCCTCTCCGGCCGGCACCGACAAGCGCACCAGCATCGACACCGCCTGCTTCGCGTCCGGCCCCGGCGGGTGGCCGCGGCCATCCTTGATATGGCAGTTCTGGCAGGCGTTGGTGTTAAACAGCGGACCCAGGCCATCACGGGCATCGGTGGAGGCCGGTGCGATCACCCAGGGGTTACGGAAGAAGCTGTTGCCCACACTGAAATCCAGCCGGCGGGACGGAGACAGGTTCGCCAGCGGCAACGAAAAGGCGTTGTGGTCGGTCTTGGTGACCGTGGCCTCCCCCGCTGACAGGTGTTCGCCTGGTTCAGCCTCGGTAAAGGTGGGGCCGGAATCGCAGGCGGCCAACAGGGCGATCAGGGGCAAGGTGGGCAGCAGATAACGCAAGACACTCTTCCTTCAGGAACCAGGGGATCAGGCGGCCACAGCAAAGCGCCGCCCAAAGGGCGGCGCCATCTTACCAGATCTTAAAGAGAATCGTTTTCAGAACTCGTGATCGGCCGTGTCCGGGTTCAACGCCTGAATGTTTAACACCAGCGCGGCCTTTTCAATGCCCGTGGTCTGGGTTACCAGGGAATCAATAGCCGCGTTCACAGTGGCGGCGCCTTGCGCATTACCCGGTGCAATCAGCTGATCGAAGTGAACGCCATTGTTGGCACTGTCCACCAGAGCCTGCAGGGCCGCTTCACTGGCCTCAAAAGCCTGCTTCAGCTGACTGTCCACCGCCGGGTCATTGGCGGCGACCAGATCACTCAGAGAGGGCCCGCTGAGGGTCTCCCCATTGACCTGCTGATACTCCCCCAGATACACGTTCTGGATGCCCTTGCCATTATAGAAGTGCGAAAAGTGGGTGTTGTCACTAAAACAATCGTGCTCGTCTTCCGGGGAGTGTGCCGCCAGCGCCACCTTCATGCGCTCACCCGCCAGCTCACCCAGAGACAGGCTACCCATGCCGAACAGCATTTTGCGCAGGCCATTTTCCGGGGTGTCCGCCAGCAATTCGGCGCGATAGTTTTCCTGTTCCGGCTGCCATACGGCCACCATGGTTTCCAGGTCACTGATTAGCAGATCCGTCACCACCTGAAGGTAGGCACGGCGACGCTCGTTATTGCCACCGGTCGCTTCCTCGCCCAGCGCGAAGTCCGTGGCCGGACGCTCGCCCGCCCCTGCCTCGGTACCGTTAAGGTCCTGGCCCCAGAGCAAAAACTCGATGGCGTGGTAGCCGGTGGCCACATTGGCCTCGGAACCGCCCAGCTCATTCAGGCTGGCCAGCAGGTCCGCATTCAGGTCGGTCAGGTCCAGGCGCTCCTCACCAATGGTCAGCGACTCACTGGCAATGATATTGGCGCGGGCACCAGGGTTGCCCATCACCGCCTGATAGCTGTCGTCCACATAATCAATCAGCCCTTCATCCAGCGGCCAGGCATTCACCTGCCCTTCCCACTCATCCACCACGCTATTGCCGAAACGGAAGACCTCGGTCTGCATGTAGGGGACCCGGGCATCACGCCAGGCGGCACGGGCCGCCGCCAGATTCTCTTCGTCCGGAGAGTCCAGCAGGGTGTTGATGGTCGTCTGCAATTCGCGGGCTTGCGCCAGTGCATCGCTGTAACCGGCCAGCGCCAGGTCCGCATAATGGCTGATCACGTCCCGAGCCTGGGCCGCTTCATACGGGGCGGCCTTTTCTTCCACCTTGGGCTCATCGCTACAGGCAGACAGGAACAGGGAGGACAGCATCAGCCCCCCGGCGGCAACACGGGTCAACATAGGAATTCCTCAATATGCGTGAACAGCAAAACGGGCCTTGGCCCCCAACAGGGGCACATAATGCGAATTATTCTCATTTTTTTAAAGGGGCAGCGACGAAAAAATGCGCACTGGCACGCAACCAGGGGCCACTTTCATGGCAGGATTCGGGCCTATACAGGGAGTATTATAGTGAACTGCATTCACAAACACCCTAGAATGGCGCCGCGCTCCCCCTGCTGCCCTGCAGCCCATTACCTTGCGAGACGCCCCTCATGACCACCATTCTGCTGATCCTGGTGGCGCTGGGCTTTGTGTCCATCGTCATCGAAGATATCGTCCATATCGACAAGGCCAAAACCACACTGTTCTTTGGCTCCTTTGCCTGGCTGCTGTTTTTTATCGCCCCGCCCGGCCACCTGAGCCACGAAGCACTGATGGAGAGCCTCAACGAAAACCTGCTGGATATCGCCACCTTGTGGCTGTTCCTGATGGCCGCCATGACCTTTGTGGCCTACCTGTCCGGCAAGGGCATCATCGACAGTATCGTCAACAAACTGCTGCCCTCGCGCATCAGTGAACGCAAACTGATGCTGCTCACCGGTCTGTTTGCGTTCCTGTTCTCGTCCATGGCCGACAACATTACCGCCACGCTGGTGTGTATCGCCGTGCTCATGAACCTGAACCTGCCGGCCAAAAAACTGCTGCGCTACATCGTGCTGGTGGTGTTCTCGGTGAATGCCGGCGGTACCGCACTGATCACCGGCGACGTCACCACCCTGATGATTTTCCTGGCCGGCAAGGTGGAAATTCCCGACCTGCTGATGCTGAGCCTGCCCGCCGCCGGTGCCGTGGCGGTCCTGGCGGTGATGCTGTCCTTTGGTCTCAGCGGTGACGTGCAGATCGAAAAGCAGAATACCGTCATCGATCGCGGCGACAAGGTCATCGCCCTGCTGTTTTTCGCCACCATTCTTGGCACCATTGCCGCCAATGTGGCCTTCGGTATTCCACCGGTTCTGTGCTTCCTGTTCGGCCTGTCACTGATGTTCATGGTGGTGCAGTTCATGAACAAGGATGAGCCGATCCTGGAATACATCCGCAAGATCGAATTCGACACCCTGCTGTTCTTCCTCGGGGTACTGCTGCTGGTGGGGATGCTCAAGGAACTCGGCATGCTGGCCTACTTCCCGGCACTGTACGACGCGATGCCACCGGTGGCGGCCAACTTTATAGTGGGCATGGCATCAGCCCTGTTCGACAACGTGCCGCTCACCGCCGCCCTGCTCAACTCCGGTATCGAAATGAGCCTGGCGGAATGGCTGTCGCTGACGTATTCGGTGGGAGTGGGTGGCGCCCTGCTGGTGATCGGCTCCGCCGCCGGGGTGATCGCCATGAGCAAGGTGGAAGCCCTCACCTTTGGCTCCTACCTGAAATACTTCGGTTATCTGCTGGTGGCATACAGTGTGGGATATGTGGCGGTGTTGGGGCTTGGGACGTTGCTATAAAAATCAGCAGCGAGCTTCAAGCTACAACGCGAGCCGGTGCAACAGATGTGGAAATGAAATGCCCGCGCTCAAATGCTTCGGCGCGGGCAAAGAGATGGATAACACACATGACTCTTTCGCGTTGAAGCTTGTAGCTTGCGCCTCAAACCTGAAACGCCGGATGGTAATGCACGTCTGCATCCGGCCAGGTACCGTTCAGCAATAACGCCTGAAAGTATTCCGCCGGCACACCGGCCAGGCGCAGCAACGGTGTAGCGACAAAGCCGAACCGCTTGTACCAGTTGGGGTCACCCAACAGCACACAGCCATGGGCACCCTGTGCTTTCAGGGCATCCAGCCCCGCCAGCACCAGCTGGCTGCCAACGCCTTTGCCCTGCCATTCCGGTAAAACCGACACCGGCCCCAACCCGTACCAATGACTGGCACCACTGGAAAGCGTCACCGGGGAAAAGGCAACGTGCCCCACCAGCTCACCATCCATCTCCGCAACCAGCGACAGGGACAACACCCCCTCGTCACGCAGGGCATCGACGATAAAAGGTTCGCGCTGGTCACTGTGGGAAACGTTGACGAACGCCTCTGCAATCAGTGCATGAATCGCCGGGATATCGTCGGGGATTTCGTCACGCAGGTGAAAGGCTGTCATGGGCACTCCAATTTTTCGCGGTCAGCTTCCCGCCTTGACCACCCCTTTGCGACGGTTAGCGAAGCAAGCTGCGGAGGGCTATGCCTGCATGGCGAATCGAGCGACAGCGAGGCCCTTTATTACAGGCGCTCTGGAATCTCTACCTCGCCCAGGCGAGGATCGCCATGCAAGCATAGCTCCCA